>NZ_JANZKV010000152.1 GCF_025060895.1 Stieleria sedimenti
CTAAAGCCTGTACACCAACATGTGCGCCGGTGTGATTGGTACCCGACTTTTGTTACGGCGCCGCGATCAGACCGCTTCGGCCAGCCCATTGCCGACGTCGGCCGAGCCGAGCGGCAGCCGTCGGACACGCCGACGCAGTTCACGATACAGCTGGACGCCTCGCGCCGAAGGGATTTCTTGGGCGATCAAGGCGGCGATCCCGGCGACGTGCGGGGTGGCCATACTGGTTCCGCTGATCGAGCGTCGTCGTACCGGCATCGGCCAACTGGAGAGCACGTTGACGCCCGGCCCGGCCACGTTGATCTCGCCTCCGGCAGGATTGATGCCGCGATTGGAGAACGTCGCGACCGACAAGTTCGAATCGACCGCGGCAACGGCGACAATCGTCGACGCGTTGGCCGGGCTGGACACCGGTTGAATCAGCGAAGGGCGTGAGCTGTCGTTCCCCGCGGCCGCCACGATCAATGTTCCCGCCTGCAGGGCGCGGCGGCCGGCGACTTCGTAGTTTCGCGTCGGCCGTTCCCCGACACGCACACGCCGACCCAGTGACATCGAAACCACCTGACAACGGTTTCGCACGGCCCAGTTGATGCCGTTGAGGATCCCGCCGTCGCTGCCGCTGCCACGATTGCTGAGCACTTTGCCGGCGAAAATTTCCGCCTGATGCGCGATGCCGTAACGCGGCCCCACGCCCGGCCGCAACGCTCCGCAGGACGTGCCGATGCAATGGGTGCCGTGGCCGTTGCCGTCTTGAACCGATTCACCCGGAATGAAGGACTGCGTCTGGATCGTTCGACCGGCGAAATCCGGATGCCTCAAATCGAGCCCCGTGTCCAGCACCGCCACACGAATTCCTCGGCCGGAAAACCGCGAATTGAGAACCCGGGTCGCATGCAGCCCCCACGTCGCCGCGGCGTTGTCGCTGAACGCAGCCAAGGCACCGACAAGACCGGGCGCGGCACTGACCGCGACGCCTGCGGACATCGATTGGATCAACGCGTTGACGCCCTGTTGGTAACCGCGCAGGTAATCGGCCGAGACGTTGGCGGCTTCGCCGATCGACGTCTCCAGGTCCACGCCGCCTTCGTCCAGCACGTCATCGTCCAGACCCACGTCATCGAACGCATAGTTCATGTATTCCGGTTCGATGATCACCTCGGTGTCGCCCGATTCCTCCATCGCGGCCATCTGTTGCATCTGGTCGGCGTCCCCATCAACGATTGCGATGTTGAGCTCGTCCAGCACGATGGCCTCGGCGTCTTCGGTTTGGGCCAGCTCGAATGATTCGACGCCGAAGTCCGACATCCGCATCACGTTGGACACGCCCGCGCGGTTCTTTAACTCCGCCAGGGCACTTTTCATCTTCGCCGGCGAATCCCCCATCACGGTGACGATCGATCGCCCGGTCCGCTCGGCACCGAACTCGCCGCCGAAGGTCCCCCCGTCTCCGGGTTCCAAGGTGAACTCATCCGCGGATCCCTGTGCCGTCAAAGACGTCCGGCTCGCTTTTTTCTTGGTGGCTCGTCGGGCGGTTTTTTTGGTCACTCGTTTTTTGGCCATCATGATTCTCCCAAGTGGTCGGCATCGGTCTCGGCGTGATCGGTTGCCGATGATTTTGAACCGTCAATCCACGGATCGACTACGGAAAGGAATCGGACGAATGAGTCTGCGCTGGCTGCCGTTTGGACGTCCGCGCTATCCGCAGCTTGCCGGCCGGCTCAATTCCCCGCTATCCAACCACTCCGCCGAAATCAGGGTCCAGAAATCGCGTGCCAGCTGACGGCGGATGAAGGCGACGGGAAGCCAGCCGTTCCCATTGTCTCCCCATCGTCTTCCCCAAGAACTGCGAATCAGTAGCGCGTCCTGATTGGGACCGTAGCGGTCGGCGTGGTACCCGATGGCAACGACCGTTTGGCCGCCGCGGCTGGCATCGTGCTCCGGCCGGTAGGGGATGTGGGCGTCGAACGTGATCGAGGAGGGAACCGAAAAGCCGAAGACGACGGGGAATCCGGCAGCGAGAAACGATTTGACGATGGCCCACGTTCGCGCGCCCGGGCGGTTGGGTTCATCGAGTCGCAGATAGCAGACGTTGGCCACCGGTTTGGCGTCGGCAAAGACAAAAGGACTCGGCGCGGTGCCAAACCGTTCCGTCTGGTAGGGCCAGCTCGTTTCCGCCGGCACCCCGATTTGCATCAGGGTCTTCAGCGTGCTGCGGATGTCAGCGCCCACGTCGGCCGGCGGCTGTTGCGTTGCCGCTAGCCGATGGCGGGTCGCCTGATACAGGAACAGTTTGGATCCTTCGAAGGCACGGGCGTAAATCCGTCGCTCAAAGTATTCCACCAGGGCCAACACGGCAAACGCCGACGAAGCATTCAGCGGTCCCTGATCATCAACGTCGGTGAAATAGACGCCTTCACAGTCGCGACGTAAATCGACTACGTCCGGCAACACTGCTCCCGATCGGGCGGGCAAGCGTTTCAAACTGTCCATGATCTCGCAATCCCGGAACGTCCGGTCGCGACCGTCGGGCAGATCAGGCTGCCAGCCGAACCCGAGTGGCACAAACGCTGACACGGCGGACTCAATGGAAAACGTGTTGGAAACGCAAACCGAATCTTCGGCGAACCACACAACGCAGATTTTGCACAACCCCCATTCGACAAGACGGCACGCCTGTTTCAACGGAAGCCAATGGGAAAGGCGTCCACAACGGATCGCCCGCGCTCCGGAAGATGTTCCAACCTCCGCCGGCGATGGGTCCCGCGATCGATCAGACCAATAGGACCTATTGAACCCATACGTCCGATGTGTCCTATTGGGCCCATTGCACGGTTGTTGTTAGCCCGGCAAGCAACGTCGGCGACGGACAAATGGGTCCACCCACTTTCTGATTTCTGGAGATGGCAGAAAAATCAGGGGCAGAAAAATGGGGTAGACGGTGGGGAGGAGCAGCCAGACAAGAAAATGTTGCATGGAGAGATTTGGGAAAAAGCAAAAGGGGCCAGCTGGAGTTCTCAGCGGCGTCAATCACGGCCGTCGACGAATTCCCAGACGACGCCTTCGCCAGTCCCGTCGCCGCGAAAATGGACCAACGGGTTCGTCTGCTTTCGATTAAGACATTTGATCGTGTCACTCAACCGGCGCTTGGCGTCCTGCTCGGGATGCGGCGGTAGCGGATCATCGATCCTCGGCGGCCATCCTTCTTCTTCGAACGCACACAGGATCGCTTGCTGGTTGACCGCGACCCATTTGAAACGCTTCACGATCGTGCCGCCCACGCCCAACACGCGACGTTCCGAATCCCAACGCGGTCGTTGCCCCGCATGAAGACGACTGCCGTTGACGGCTCGCAAGTTGACACCGCCGGCCAAGATGGCCTCGGTCGCTTCCCGGCGCGGCTGAAGCGGAGCCTGGATCTCGGGGACATCGGCTTGATGATTGGCCAACAACCCCTGCGCTAACTCGATGCCCCGGTCGGTGAGCACAAAGCAGGTTCGCTCGGGAAACGTCAGATCACCTGACGGCAAAAACGTCCGCCCGTCGTCACTCTCCAACGTCACTTCACGCTGATGTTGCACCCAGCCATTTCGCACCAGCCAACGAAAATCATTCGGGGCCATGTCCAAGGCCGTTAACTGTTCCATCTCCACGGCAAATTGCCAGCGGTCACAGTTCGATTGACAGGCATAGTCAATCGCGGTCAAAAGCGGAAGAAACGCGAGACGTACGCGATGAGGCACGTTTTTCACGTGCGATGAGAACTGTTTCAATGCCATGCCCCGGCCTCGATTCAATCGGTGTTGGTGCTTCCCTTAACGGTCGGATAGCCAAACCCCCCAACGGCCACTTCTTCACTATAAGGTTGCCAGCAAAGCAATTCAATCGATTTGCCACCTGTTTTTACGATTCACTCGCTGGACCACGAAATGCCAACTGAACAGTTGTGCGCAAACGCACGTCGGTGCACGCCCTCTGCAAGTCACTCGCCGCCACTGATAGCGCATCGGTGTCGATGTTTGTTGTCGGGGGCATCAACCCCAAGGTCATTTGATGGCCAGTTCGGACAAGGGGATCCGTGTCCGGCGACTCTTCAGTCGCAAATCAAAGGAGCTTTTTCATGCGATTCGGCAAGGAGCCGACCAAGCCCTTCGACAAGGTGATGTCCAAGACAACGACCAAAGTCGTCGCGATCGAAACACGTCGCTCAATGCTGACGGATCGATCCAAGCCGACGCGTCACTCGATTCCGGACTCGATGTCGATGCAAGTGGATCGGCTTCGACCGATGCCGACTTGGACGGGGCGCTCGATAACTAATCCCGCTCGATCACTGATTGACGCGTTTCATTCAGCTGCATCCCCACGGATGCATTGAATCCTATCCCGCCGATGAACGCGATGCCTGGAAACAGACGTTGCGGTTCTCGGCGGGTTTTTTCGTTTCCAGCTGAAAGGAAGCGATGAAATTGCTGAAGTGAATCGTCAGCGGTAGCACACCAGCACTCTCAACGGGCTATCCATCGAAAATGACACCCGCGGATAGCAGCGCGAACCCACGGATGACAGGGTGCACAAAATCCGTGGGTTCGCGCTGCCATCCGTGGGCCCAGTAATCGTTTCGTCGTTCCGCAAGTGACAGATTGACCTTTCAAGTTTCCGCGGCAGCCTAAATCTAAAAGTTGACGGAGCAATACGGCTCCAACGACTCTTAACGTTGGGGTGGCGTGGTTTGAGCAGAAAAGTCCCATGATTTTCCGCGACCGCTTTCGTCTCGAAAATCGATCGATTGAACATCCACCACACTTTCCTCGGCCGGAAGATACAAGCGGACAACGCTGGTCCTGCCAATGACGGGGATCTGAACGGTGATGTCTTGCCAGGATGCTCCTGCCGAAAGATCGAAGCGGATGACTTGGCCCGACTCGAGAAAGGTGTCCTGACCAACGGTCTTCCATTGGATTCGTCCTTCACCACCGGTCGTGCTGCGGGCACGAAGCCGCAGGGTCAGCGGGCTGTCGGATTTGACTTGGGCCGTTCCCAAAAACGGCTGACGTCCCCGGCCCACGACGCGGATCGCGCCGTCCGTCTTGACGAGTTCGCAGTTACGGGCAACCAATCCCAAAGTGGTGTCGGATGATGCGGAGGTTCCCGTGGGATCCGCTTTGGAGTTTGCGTTGAAGTCAGGGTTCGGTTTCGGGGTCAACGCCCCCGTGTCACGAATGAATTGGTCGATCAATCCATCCAACTCTTCCACTTTCTGTGGCATCGCGTCTGCCAGGTTGTGTGTTTCACCAATGTCGTCGGTCAGGTTGTAAAGCTCGCGGACCTCGGGGTATTGGGGATGCGGCTCGAACCGTCGGATCAATTTCCAATCGCCCTGGCGAACCGACACCGCGGGAATCAGGTGCGGGAACCAGGTGAAGTAGGCTTGGCGTTTGAGCCGGCCGGTTTGTTTCAACACGGGAAGCAATGACTCGCCATCGATGATGTGTCGCCGGGGCTTCTCGACGCCCGCGACCTGGAGAATCGTCGGGTACAGATCGATCGGTCCGACGATGGCATCACTGTTCGAACCGGGCTGAACCTGACCGGGCAGCCGCACCATCAAGGGAACGCGTTGACCTCCTTCATAGATTCTTCCTTTGCCTTCACGCAGCGGCGCGTTGTTGGTCGGTGGCTGATCACCGGCCCATTTCTTCCAGTCTTGGACGAAGCCCCATTTCGGATGTCCCGGTTTGATGTTCTCCATCTGCCGGCTGCCGGGCACGTTGCTGTGCGTGTTGCCGCCGTTGTCGGAATAGAAGATGAACAGGGTGTTGTCGGTCAAGCCGAGTTCGTCGAACGTGTCCAACACACGGCCGAGGCTTTCGTCGACGCTCTTGAGCATCGATGCCATGATCGGGTTGTCTTGTCGGCCGCGTGGGTCGGTCTTGTCGGCAAACCGTTTCGTGTACTCTTCCTTGTGCCCCCACGGTCCGTGCACGGCGAAGTGCCAGAAGTTTAGAAAGAACGGTTCGTTTTGGTGGCTTTCGACGAATCGAATCGCTTCGTCGGTCAATCGGTCCGTGATGTATTCGCCTGCCGGACCATCGGTGATCGTTCCGACGTGATGTTTTCCCGAAGGCACTCCGTTGGCATGGACTCCATAAGGCGAAAAGTAGCTGGCCGGACCAGGACTCGGTTCGGCGTGGAAGGCGACTTCAAAACCGTGCTGTTCGGGCCAGTGCTCTTGGCTCAATCCCAAGTGCCATTTCCCAAAATGCCCGGTCCGGTACCCCGCGCCGCGCAATACCTCGGCCAGCGTATCCAGATCCAGGTCCAGGTAGTTCTTGCTGTTGGCGTAAATCAATGGACGGTTGGCCGGCGCCCGGGCGGGATACGGAGACGCATCGGCGGGAGCGGCCGGCTGATGACCGGAGGCGGACGTGACGCGATGGCGAGCGGAGTATTGGCCGCTCAAGATCGAGGCGCGCGTCGGTGAGCACAACGGCACGGCGTAAGCATTGGTGAAACGCATCGATTGCTGTTGCAACCGTTTCATGTTCGGGGTTTCGTAGTACTGCGACCCGTAAGGTGTGCTGTCCATCCAGCCCATGTCGTCGACCAGAAACAGGACGATGTTGGGTTTGGCTGCTGGTGATGCGTCGGCGGCGCACACCGTCATTCCCGTCGTGACGCTCATTCCCGCGATCAGGACGCCGAACCAAGTGATCGAAAATCGTTGTGTTTTCATGCAACCGACAACCGGAGGAAAGAAAAAGGAACCTTGTCGAAACATTCCGCTGAAAGGAATTTGAGCCTACTAAAACTCGGACAGTCAGGCGGGAAGCCCCTGTCGATTTTGACCCCTACTTTGACATTCGCGCGCCGAGCGGGATGAGGTCATTGAAGCGATCGATCGGCTGGCGGGCCGTCCACGCCATCGCCCGCATCAGAATCGTGCGGAAGATCGGATCGTCGAAGGTCCAGCTGTAATGGCCGGGAATGCTGACAAAGACTCTGCCTGCCGAACGCTCGTACGCCCACATCTGCGGCCGTGCCTCGCCGTCTTCGATGCTGGTCGCGAACAAGGTAACGTCCTGTGGCTGACCCGATAGTCGCCAATAACTTTCATCATACAACTGCAGCGGCTCGATGTTGCGCATGACCGGATGGTCGGTGTTGTGGACGTTCAGGGCGAGCGGTCCATGCCGGTAACCGATGCTGCCTCCCTTGGACGCCAATCCGATCCGTCTGGCAAACTCAGCGGCCCGGTCGTTTCCGTTGACCGCCCAGTGGATGTAAACGGCTCCGCCGCCGCGATCAAAGAACTCGTCCATTTTGCTTTGTCGCTGATCATTCCAATCGCCTTTCTGAAAAAACACCAGGACGTCGGCGGTCGCGAGCTGTTTGTCATCAGGAAAATTCCAGGCCGCATCGACGTGCGCGGCTTCGGCGGCCGCAAGCAACTGTCCCCACTGAATCTGCCATGCCGGATAGTCGTGTTCGCCCGGACCATGGTCTTTCTTGCCCGCCACCAAGACAATGTGGATCGGTTCGAGCGGGCTCGGCAGCGGCTGCGACCCGGCCAGCACGGTGGCGACTTCGGCTTGGGTGCGGACCGGCGGCGCCTCGATCGGCGAATCCAGCGGCATCTGCGGCGGCGGGTTCAGCAAGAACGTCATCAGGTCACGGAACTGGTCCGGCGTCAGTTTTTCGTCGAGGCCCTTGGGCATCACTGACACGTCGGCCGGCTTGATCGTGTCGATCTCCGCTCTTGTCAACTGCGTGGTCTTGCCGTCGGCGTCCCCCAAAATCAAATGCCCTTGCCGGGTTTGCAGGGTTCCGGTCAACACGCGGCCGTCGGTGGTCAAGACCGCGTTGCCCAGGTAGTCCGGGTTGATCGCAAAACTTGGATGCTTGATGTCACGTTCGACCGAGGCGTAGTCGCGATGCACCAGATTGGTCAGGTCGGGCCCGATGTTGGGGCCGCCGCCGTGAATCGCGTGACACTTGAAACAACCGGCCGCGTCGCTGTGGAACACGCGACGCCCCCGTCCCCAGTTCCCACCTTCAATCTCAGCGATTGTTGTTGCTTCAACCGGCTCGGCATCCGAATCAGACGTCGAGGTCCACGGCAAGTCGAAACGGCGCAGTGGCAAGGCACGCAATCGCGAGTCTTCGTTGGTTGATGCGGCGAGCGACCAATCGGGCGTGGAGTTCGCGGCCACCCGCGCACGCATCGTCAGCGAAACGCTGTCCGCCGACTCGGGGGCAATCTCGACGCGGGCGGTGAATCTTCCGTCATCCCCGCGCGTCGCCGCGATTTGCCGGCCGGCGATTTCAAGACTCAACGGCTGGGACGAAGTGGCAGTCAGTGTGACGATTTCTTCGGGCCACTGGTAATCCAACGTCGAACCCGGTTGGACTTTCGGTCGCAGCAGGTCCTTCACGTCCAGCCGCGACTTCATCGTCATCTCGCCCCCGTTCGGCATCAGCGAACGGAGATGATCGTGGATCGCACTTTCACGTGTGAATTCGTCGGACACCTGCCAGTTGACGTGCGGCAACCACCCCGTCCAAACAACTTCCCCCGCCCCGTCATCGGAGTCGCCGGTGAACGTCGTCTTTACACCGTTTAAGGTCACGTCCACGTCGATCGACCGAACCTGCTCGATGGATCCATTCGACGCTTGGTCGTCGATGGGCTGATAGGGGATCGAAACGGCGTAGTGTGAATTGGCCAGCATCGGATCGGTTTGCAACAGCACGTTGCGACGATCGGCGGACAACGCCATGCCGCGGATGGCGAGGTTTCGGCGCGGGGTTGCCAATTGACGCTGAACGACGGCGTAGGGTGGCACCAGGGTTTCGAATCGATCTCCGGCGCGGACGAACGGGCCATACTGAATCTCGATTCGATCGGCGACGTTTTGCATCATCGCGGCGTCGAGCGGACGATCGAACGCGATCTGGATTTCACGCGGCGAATTTGCCCAGGCGTGGTGGGGGCGGGCGATGTCCGGATCGGACATACGGATCCGAAACAGTTTGCCTTGGCCCGTCGGTCCGGTGCCCCAGTCCGGCGGTCCGCTGTGGCACGCGACCACCAAGTCGCCATTTGGGGCGACGCAGGCATCGATGGTCAGCATTTGCAAACACGCCAACAACTGGGTCGTTGCGACATAGCCGGCTTCTGTTTTGGCGAGTTGGGTTCGCCAGATCTTGCCACGCGACTCGCCGCAAACGAGCGCGTTTTCCGCCCAACCGCTGGGACCGAATCGAGGCGCCGACGCACCGTCACCGTTGAAAACCATCCCACACGTCGATTGATGTTGTGGGGCGTAATCGAACACCGACGGTTCGTCGATGACGTCCGGGTTGTGTCGCGGGTGCCGCGGCGGAAAACCGTAATGACGATCCGGGACGATATGCAGCAATTCATCAAACGGATTTCCGTTGGGCAACCACGTCGCACCTTCTTGCTCGGCACAAAACAAATCGCCGTGCCGGTTGAAGGCGAATGCGATCGGGAAACGGATGCCGGTGCATACCGTTTCACGGGTCTTGAAGTCCGGCGAGACACGCTGCACGGTGCCTCGGTCGCTTTGCAAGTCGTACTCCGCAACACCTTGATCGTCGATCAAGTAGGCGTTGGCATAGTTCGCCGTGCCCAGGCCGAAGTACAAGGACCCGTCGGAGCCCATGGCGATTCCGGTGGCGTCAACGTTTTGGGGAATCTCGTCCCAACCCGTTGCCACCACAATCTCCTCATCTGCCCGATCGTCGCCGTCGGTGTCAACGATCAACGACAGCTTGCCTTTGCTGGGCGTGAAGATGCCTTGGCCATGCGAGTAGTCCTTGGGCGTGACCAACATGCCGATCGGTCCCCGCAGCGAGCCTTCGTTTTTCCAAAACAGTTTCGCCTGGTCTTCCAGTCCATCGCCGTCGCTGTCGCTCAGCAAGTGGACGTCACCGTTGTATCCCAAGGTGAACAGTTTCCCGTCATCTCGGAATCGGACGTTGTTGACGTTCGTCAGCTCGACGGGAATCTCGTGCACTTCGAAACCGGGAACCAGCACCTGGATCGCCGGCGGATTTTCGATCTTGATCCGTTCGGCCGAATCGTTCCCCGGTGGTTGCACCGCCCAACCGAGTCCGGGGACGAGCATCCAACCAAGCAACGCAATAAAACGAAGGATAGACATTTGCAACCGCGACCATGCCAAATGGAGAGGAGCCGATCGGCTCCGAGGGAAGGATTCGGTATTGTAGTCTTGTTCAACCCCGAGGGGTTGACACCCGCAAAAGTCAAACGAGTGACGATGCGTGTTAACCTATTGAGGACCTGGACCCCATGTTTAAAAACCCAAGACTTGAGGAAACGCCTTGCTGATCAACTTTAGATGGACGGTGGCATCGATGCTGTTTTTCGCGACCGGCTCGCTGTTGACGTTCGGCATCGCCGGGACGCCGCAGCAGCTTTCCGCGGCCGATCCGCCGCCCAACGTGATCCTGATCCTGGCCGACGACATGGCCTTGGGAGATCTGGCCAGCTTCAACGGTGGCCGCAGCCGCACCCCGAATTTGGATCAACTGAAAAGCGAAAGCGTCTGGTTTTCTCAGGCCTACTCCGCTGCTCCGGTGTGTGCTCCGGCGCGTGCGGCCCTACTGACCGGTCGCTACCCCCATCGCACCGGGGTGGTCACGTTGAACCAGTTGACGTATCCCTCGTTGACGCGGCTGAGACCTGATGAAACGACGATCGCGGATCTGTTTCAGAACCAGGGCTACACGACGGGCCTGGTCGGCAAATGGCACTGCGGCAATGGTGACGGCTTTGAGCCGCTGGACCGGGGGTTTGACGAGTTTGAAGGCTTTGTCAACTCCACCGATGTGCCCAGCTACTTTGATTATCGATTGCAGATCCAGCGTCAGACCGAGGCATTCAGTGATCGCTATCTGACATCCGACTTGTCCGCCCGGGCGGTGGAGTTTGTGCGGCGGCACCAACACGAGCCGTTCTTTTTGCACCTGGCACACTACGCGCCGCACCGACCGATCGCCGCGCCCGAAGAACGGATCACGCCGTACCTGCAGCGTGGCCTCCATCGCGAGACGGCGACGGTGTATGCCATGATCGAAATCTTGGACGAGGGAATCGGTGAGCTGTTGTCGGAACTCGATCGACTGGAAATTCGTGACCAGACGATCGTGCTGTTCGCCAGCGACAATGGGCTGGATCCGCTGGTCCAACGTCGTTTCAATCGCGAACTTCGCGGCACCAAGTACACGGTTTATGAGGGCGGAATGCGGGTGCCGTTTCTGGTCCGGTGGCCTGGCACGTTCACTCCCGGCGAGCGGGAGCATCTGGTGCATTTCACGGACGTGCTGCCGACGCTGATGGATCTGTGTGGGTTGAAGCTGCCGCCGACGCTCGAGCTCGACGGCGTTTCATTGGCCGGACTGTTGGCGGGCAATGGCGACGACACGGAGTTGCCCGGTCAGCGGTACTGGCAATGGAATCGCACCGAGCCCCTTTATTCGCACAACGCCGCGATGCGTCAAGGCAAATGGAAATTGGTGCGGCCCTACGTCACCCGTGGCGTTCCCAAGGGCCAATCCAAACGCCCGCCGGCGCTTTACGATTTGGCCGCGGACCCGAGCGAATCACGCGACGTCGCGGCGCAGCATCCCGAGCGTGTCTCTCGGATGAACGATTCACTGGAAGCCTGGTCTCAATCGGTGGAGCAGGACCGGACGCGGGCCAAAGCGGTTTCGCAGTAGGGCATGCTTTGCACGCCATCGGTCACTCGTTCCCAGGCTCCGCCCTACGCCGTGAACGATTTATTTCCTGTGTTTGACGAGGTTTTAGCGGCAGGGCGTAAGCGGGCTGTCGGTTTCGTGAGCCGCGACGCGTAAGCGGCCGGGCATCCAGGCGCCCGCCCGAGGCCTTACGGCCAGCGGCTCACCATTGCCTCGACCAATTCCACTAAGTCGACAGCCGCGAGCTCTCCAGTTCCTTGTTATTGCCAACACACCGGAGGGCTCGCGCCCTGCCGCTAA
>NZ_JANZKV010000153.1 GCF_025060895.1 Stieleria sedimenti
AGCGTCCGGGCCTCCCCGTCGAGCTTAACTTAGCGGGATTGGCCTAAAGGCTAAACACCAATGGTGGCTGAATACCGTTTGACTGAAGCCCGTGCCCCACGGGCCTGCGCCCCTTTTTCTGCGGTCAAACGTTGACCGACCACTAGCGGACGCGGCGCATGTAGCTGACGAGGGACTTGTCGATTTCGGCGACCGAGGCGTCAAAGGTTTCTTCGAATATTTCGATCCGCTCGCGGCCGGTCAATTCGGCCATCGGTTTGCCGCTGCTCAATTTCTTCAAGTACTCCACGTACTCTTCCCGCCGCGTCTTGAGCAAGAAATAGGTCAATGCCCAACTTTCGGCGTAGGCATCGGTGGCGGTATCCGAGTTGCGAAACCGATCGTCGTCGGAGAGCAAGGTGACCAGTGAGTTGGGCGGCCGCACCGGCAAGTAGTCTCGCCATCGTTTCAGATTCACCTGGTTGACGCGACCGATCCCGCGCCAACGCGAGGCACTTTTAAAATCAGGTGATTCAAAAAACATCGCCAGCCCTTCGCTGATCCACATCGGGTTGTCGGCGAATCGTCGTTGCAGTCCGCAATTGTAGGCCAGCTGATGCGTGGCTTCGTGAATGATCGTCGCGACGTTGCGTTCCAGGTTGGGCATGTTGAACGTCGTCATCCGGTTGCTGGACAGATGGTAGTAACCGATGACCAATTGGGCCGTGTCCCCGACTTCCGCTCCGGCGTGTTTCAAAAAGTCATTGCGGTCGGCCATCACCAGGGCGACGAGCGGGAACTTCGGCTCGGGGAGTCGCCAACGCTGATTTTTCCAGAACGTGTAGAAACCTTTGTAGAGTTGCTCAAACAGCAAGCCGACCTGTTTGACATAGGCATCGGAAGTGTTGTGGGCGATCACATAGTGGGCGGTTTGATAGATGGAAAAGCCGCTTGGCAATTCCTGTCGCATCCGCTCGGCCATCTGGTCGGGGGTGAGCGGCTGCAGCGGCTCGTCGTCGGAATCGCGTTTGATGATTTGGTCGGGCTGGATCATCCAGATCCGACCGTCGTCACTTTGCAGCATCAAACCCCCGTCCTGTGCCTCGACCAGGATTTCGCCGACGACGGTGCGTGTCGGCATCGGCGCACCGTTGACCAGATCCGTTTTGTCCGATCGAAAGGTGACGGTTTCCACACCGATGGCCGGCGTCGCCACAACGGTCAGGCTGGTGAAGCAGAGAAGAAAAAATCGAATCGCAATCGTGTCGGCGTTGATCAACTTCAATCGAGCATCCTTGGAATGGGGATCCGTCGGGGGGCACGTGGGAAGGGGCCACTTCAGTCTGTTCCAGTGTACGTTATCACGCAGATCGCTTCCAACGTCTCGAACAAACGATTGCCAAGACGATGATCGAACCGACGTACCAAAACGCCAATGCGGCTTCCTGATTGCGTGCACCGCTATGCAGTAAAGCGAACAATCGCGTGCCCACGGTCACGACACCTGGTGGCAAGACGGGGAGCGTCGCCGGGACATCACCGCTGGCCATCACGGCTGTGGCGACCGCCGCGATGGCCAGCGGTTTGGCCAAAAGTGGTCGCTCGATCGACCAAACGCGGCCGATCCAGGCCAAGTCGAGTTTCGCGCTGTCCAGGATCGATCGATCGATCCCCGCATATCCCGCTCGCAGGATCCAGTACGCGACCGGCACGGCGCGGGCCAATAGGGCCACCACGGTCGGCAGCAATGTTTGGTGGTAGAGGGTTTGCAGACCCGGCATGGACAATGTGAAGAACCGCACCACCGTCAAGCCGACGACCGGACCGGGAATCAGAAACAGCAGCAGTGAAACGAGATCGACGGTTCGGCGGAGTCGGGGGCGTTGCCGCGTAGTCGACGCGATCACCCAAGCCAGCGGGACGCACACCGCGGCGGTCAGCGTCGCCAGGACCGCGGTCCAAAAGTATTCGCGGGAGAATTCTTGGGGCGCCGAGGCCAGCAACCCGATCGCCTGCCGCAGTGACCAGCCGACCGAGAACGTCGGTTCGGGATCCGCTGATACGGTGATCTGATGGCCGATTTTGACCAGCAAACCGCCCAGCGGAAATGCGAACATCATCGTCGCCAGAACCACCGCAGCCGACGCGGCGAGGTGGGCGATCATGCCCAACGGTTCGGTCGCATCGTCGGCGGAGCGATTTTGTTCCAGCAGTTGTACGTCCAATCGGCGTCGGCGGGAAACGGCGACGGTGGCGATGATCCCGATCGCGAGCACACAGGGCAGCACCAGGACGATCATGATGGACGTGATCGAGGGTTGCACGGCATGAAACAGATAGAACTCGTCGGCGAGGGTCCGCACGCCATACAGGTCGACGACCGTCATTTCGGTGGCGGCCAGGATCGCCGTCGCCAGCAGCCCCGTCACCACCCAGGGGGCGGCGATCGGCAACCGGATCCGCCACCAGGTCCAGATCGGTCCGCCATCAAGTCGACTTTGATCGATCACCTGGGGTGGGATTCGCGACGTGCCGAACCAGGTCGCCAGCGACACCAGGGCGGCCCCCGACAGTCCGTGGATCCAAACGCAGGCGACCAGTCCGCCGTAGCGGCCGGCCAGCCCGGTGTAGGTGCGCGAGGCGGTTTGGGAAAACGTCAGCCAGCCGAATTTGCCCGCCGTCGCCTCCCACGCGGCCGCATGCAGAATCATCGGGGTGGCGATGCAGGCGACCAGGCTGATCAGACAATACCCGACGACCGCCCGGCCGACGCGACGATGGCGTGGGACCAACGAAATCAAAAACGCCAGCGTGATCCCGATCCCCGCAGCGACCAGAACGCTGAGCCCCATCAGCTGCAACGTCAACAGGAGTGGACGGATCCAATGCATGAATCAGTACACGCGGATTTCGATGGCCGTCGACTCGCTCGGGCGTTCCATGATGGTTTGCTCGTAGGTCGGCGGCCCGACCAGACTGCGCGCGTTGTTGGAAAATCCGTAGGGTTCCACCGGGGCATTGAACAACGCCCGGTTCAGTTCGCCGTTGTCGTCCAAATCATGGTAGGCCGCGATCGCGAATTGTTCCGGCAAGATGCTGAGTTGGATTTCCCAAACCACAAATCCATCGATCGGAACCAGGGAGTCCTTGATGATCGCCCGATCGGGATTGCCAAAATTCTCCGCGGAATCGTAAACCGCGATCCGAATCGGGCCGGTGGAATCGAGCTGGCTGGTGGCGACGCGAATCAGGATCACGTTGGGCGGCAGCGATGGGACCTGATCGGTGTTGGCCACGGCGCCCAGATCGACGTCAAACTCGGACGTGTCTGGCGGGCTGGCCCAAATCATCGCCAACCCGATCAAGAAGATGACGCCTGCAAACGCCAGCAACAGGTTTCCGTGGCTTTCTTTCCAGGCGCGGCGGTAGCGGCCTTTCTCGTTCGGGGAGCGAAACGGGAGTTTGTCATTCTGAACGGGCATGCGATCAACGGCCGGGTGAGTCACCGAAGTTGAGTTCCAACTGAGTTTCGTCGACGGCTCCGCCGAACTCACGGTACATCAAACTGGGCTGAATGTCGCGGCTGTGCTGGTACTTGTCGCTGCAATACGCGGCGCCGTCACCGCGGAGCTGCTGATAGTAGATTTGGCAGATCTGCATTCCCGGAACGATTCTGACCGGTTGCACGCAATACATTTCCAAGGTCCAGGTGCCACAATAACCGACGTCGCCGATCGACCCTCCGGGATTGATGAACAACCCCAGCCGGCCCAGTGAACTGCGACCCTGGATCAGCGGCACCAGACCTCGCGTTTCGGTGTATTCGACGGTTCGGCCGAGGTACAAGACGTTGGGTTGCAACGTCAGCCCTTCGGCGGGAATTTCCAACCGGCGATAGCGATTGGGTGTCGCGACGTCGAGCACGATTTCCTCGTACACCAACAACTCGTCGTGCAGCGCCAGGTTGTATCCGTTCGGGTTCAGCCGAGCGGCATCAAACGGTTCGATTTTGATTTCGTCATTTTTCAGCCGCCGGTGAATCTCGTCGCTCGATAGAAGCATCGCCGTTCCGAATCGATCCAAATGGAAAAACCCGAGCCGGCAAACGATGCCGAGATCGGGCTATCCAGAGTGTAACAAATCTCAGTGACGTCGAGCGAGCGGCCACTATTTTCGTCGCTTGGCGGAGACTTTACCGCTGACGAAGACTTTCAGCGAATGGCAAGGCATTTCGACGGCCCGATTGCTGGGCGGCATCGGCCCATTCAAATCGGGATAGATGTCTCCGGGGGAATCCGCGGCGGTGTCCAGGAACAGGTTCCACTTCATGCCACGCCCGATCGCCGGCAATTGCTGGGTGCGCTCGTCCCCGGTGCTGTTGAACATCATCACCAGGTCGCGGCCGAGTCCGGCGGGATCTTCCGAGCGACTCGGGGCGGCGATGTAGGCCACCATGCTCAGATGGTGTTGTCCCCAGTCCAAGGGGCTGCCGTCATCGGCGTACCACGAGACGTCACGGATCAGCCGGCCATCGACGGGTTGGCCGGTCAAGAAGTGGATTCGCCGGACGGTCGGTTGTTGGCGTCGGAAATGAATCAGCGTCTGAACGAATCGCAGCAGATCCTTGTTTTTCTCGACCAACCGCCAATCGAACCAACTCAGGTCGTTGTCCTGGCAATAGGCGTTGTTGTTGCCACGGGCGGTGCGTCGGACTTCGTCACCGCTGACGATCATCGGGACCCCTTGTGACAACAGCAGCGTGGCGAACATGTTGCGGACTTGTCGCGCCCGAATGGTGTTGACGCCTTTTCGACGCGTCGGGCCTTCGACTCCGTAGTTGTCGCTGATGTTGTGGTTGTCACCGTCGCGATTGTCTTCGCCGTTGGCCGCATTGTGCTTTTCTTTGTAGCTGACCAGATCGTTGAGCGTGAAACCGTCGTGGCTGGTGATGAAGTTGATGCTGCAAAACGGAGGCCGTCCGGCGTGCTCGTACAAGTCGCTGCTGCCGGCCAAGCGGGTCGCCAACGCGCCCAACGTTCCGCCATCGCCACGCCAAAAACCGCGAACGTCGTCGCGGTAGCGGCCGTTCCATTCCGCCCAGCGGTGATTGCCGAACGAACCGACCTGATACGCACCGGCCGCATCCCAGGCTTCGGCGATGATCTTGGTGTCGGCCAACAACGGGTCTTCGGCGATCAGTTCCACCATCGGCGGGTTGGGGACCAGGTTGCCGCTGCGGTCGCGTGACAAAATGCTGGCCAAGTCGAATCGAAAACCGTCGACGTGGTAGTTGTGCACCCAATGCCGCAAGCAGTGGAAAATCATTTCGCGGACGACCGGATGGTTGCCGTTGAGCGTGTTTCCACAGCCGCTGTAGTTGGTGTAGTGCGTCCCTTCGCTGAGGATGTAATAGACTTGGTTCTCCAGTCCCTTGAACGACAACGTGGGGCCCTGCTCGTTGCCTTCGCAGGTGTGATTGAACACGACATCCAAGATCACTTCGATCCCGGCCGCGTGCAGCGCCTTGACCATCTGCTTGAATTCGTTGACCTGGGCGCCGGGCCGTTTGTCGTGGGCGTATCCGCGGTGCGGAGAGAAGAACGCCATCGGGTCATAACCCCAGTAATTGGGGCGTTGCGGCGGGTTGCCGTAAATGTCCAAGATCGGGAATTCGTTGACCGGCATCAATTCGACGGCGGTCACCCCCAGCGACTGCAGATAAGGGATCTTTTCGATCACACCGAGGTAGGTCCCCGGGCACTTGATTTTCGCGGTGCGGCTTTTGGTGAATCCACGAACGTGCATCTCGTAGATCACCGATTCGCTCAGCTCACGCCGCAGGTGTCGGTCGCCTTCCCAGTCAAAGTCGTCCTTGACGACGACGCACTTGGGGGGGCGAACGACACCGTCGGTGCTTTTTCCAAACGTTCCCGCGAGCGCTTGGGCGTAGGGATCGATCAAGCGGGCGGCCGAGTCGAATCGTTGCCCCTTGGCAGGATCCCACGGTCCGCTGGCTTGGTAGTGATACAGCTGGCCCGCTTCGAGCCCCTTGACGTTCAGGCTCCAGACATCACCCCAGCGATCGGTCTCGCGATCAAACTCGATGATGTCGGCCGGTTCCTGGTCGGTGACCTTGTTGTACAGCAGCAAACGCATTGCGGTTGCCGAGCGGCTGAAAACCGAAAACTGGATGCCGTTCTCCTGCAACGTTGCACCGAACGGCGGTTGGTAGGTGAACTGAAGGTTTCCGGTCGGTTGTCGCATAAGCATGTTGTGAGTGTCTCCTGCAATCCTTTCTAAACGCGTCTGTGGGGTGACACACCATGTGCCATCTCCAATGCGCCTGCATCACGTGCCTGCACAATGCTTGCCAGAAACCCTACCACCTACGGACCCGAGATCAGAAACCCTCGGGTAGGAGATTGGAAAACAGGCAGGCAGTCGATCACGCGATGACGCCTAGCGATGGATTGCCGAAGAAACCTCAGGAAACAGTTGGTGAAACGGTGACGGTCGGGACTATCAGCCGGGTTTGGAACCCGACATCTCTTAGTCAACCGGCACAGTTTACCGTTTTTCGGCGTATTTGGCGGCCTCCTTGACGGTCGGCGGCCGCCCGCAGGAGTGGGTGGATCATCGCAGCGCACTACACCGGGGATAACGGCGTTCTGATTGCCAGACGGCTACCAGAGCCGGGGTGAGGATGTCAAACTGGCGATTGCTGACCAGACTTCCACTTCAATCTTGACTGCTGACCCCCCTCCATGGCTGCGACTTACAAGGACGCCGGCGTCGACCTCGACGTGTACGCCGAATCAATGCGGCGTTTACCCAAACTGATGCACCGCACCTTTTCGCCGCGTGTGCTGGCCAGCGATGGAGGGTTTGCCGGGCTGTTTCAACTCGATTTCGCCGGCAAGTTGTTCGCCCGCAATTACGAACAACCCGTTCTGGTCAGCGGCACCGACGGCGTCGGGACCAAACTGAAGATCGCCCAGACCACGGGCATCCACCACACCGTCGGAATCGACCTGGTGGCGATGTGCGTCAATGACCTGCTCTGCACCGGCGCCGAACCGCTGTTCTTTCTCGATTATGTCGCGATGGGCAAAGACGACCCGGCGCGGCTGGAAAAGATCGTGCAGGGGATCAGCGACGGCTGTGTCGCCGGCGACATGGCCCTGCTGGGCGGCGAAACCGCGATCATGCCAGACATGTACGGCGATGACGACTATGACCTGGCCGGCTTTGCCGTCGGAGTCGTCGAGCGAAAACGCCTGATCGACGGCAAACAAATCGGCGAGGGCGATGTCGTGCTGGGCATCGCGTCCAGCGGGCTGCACAGCAATGGCTTCTCGCTGGTCCGAAAAATTATCGCCGATGCCGGCCTGACCTGGGACTCCACCCCCGACGCCCTGGGCGGCAAGACGATCGCCCAGGAATGCCTGACGCCGACTCAGATCTACGTCGCCGCCGTTCGCGCGATCCAAAACCACTATCGCGTCAAACAAGTCATTCACGGCTTGGCCCACATCACCGGGGGCGGTATCGAAGAGAATCTGGACCGAATCCTGCCCCCCGGCGTCGACGCCGAGATCGATCCCACCGCTTGGGAACGCCCGGCGGTGTTCCGCTTTCTGCAGGAAACCGGCAAGGTGGCCGATGCCGAGATGCGACGTGTTTTCAACATGGGTATCGGCATGGCCATGATCGTCAGCGATTTCTATGCCGCCAGCATCCAATCCCAGCTGAACGAGTTGGGGATTGCGGCCACACCGATCGGACGGATCACCTTCGGAACCGGCAAGGTCCGCTACCGGTCTGTCGATTGAATCGACCGGACGTGACGTCTAGCGGTAAACGAACTCGATCGGCGCTTCGATGTCGGGATGAATGCTTTGGTGAACCGGACACTTCCTCGCGGCCGTCTCCAGTCGGGTTCGCATCGCGGCGCCGGTGACCGAGCCGGCGGGCAATGTCACGACCGTCCGTAGACCCCCGATGCGCCGCACCGGTTGCTGGATCATCTCTTTGGTCACCGTGACCTCTGCCCCGGTGAGGTCCAATTCGTGACGCTCGGCAACGAGTCCCAAAATGGTCAACACACAGCTTCCCAGGGCGGTGGCGACCAGATCCGTGGGAGAGAACGATTCCCCCTTGCCGCCGTTGTCCAGCGGCGCATCGGTGGTCAGTGTTTTGCCGCTCGGACCGTGGGTGGCGGTGCACCCGAGCTGGCCGGTGTACACCCCGTGAATCTCGACAGCCATGTTTGCTACTCCTCGTCGCGCTAAACTGAATCGTGCTCGCCGAACTCGGCGGCGCCCCATTGATAGTCGAACAGATCGGCGGGGGGGATCCGGGGAGAGCGTTCAACCGGTCCGAAAGGTATGAGATTTTGGAAAATTTTCAGAAAACAAAACGTTTTTTCGAGCGTCTGATTAGCGTTAAGAGACGATTGCGGTAGATGGAGCAACATTACGCGTTTTGACTGAATCCGAAAACTTGACTCCGATTCGGGTCGACGTAGGCGTTGCCGCCTGATATTTCTGCGTCCCAGCAAAATTTGCATTTTTGTTTGTCACTTCTGCGGCCGAAGTTCGCTTGTTCCCTTAGCTGAAAACCACTTCTGCCGCTTGGGAGATAGCCCGATGGCTACTACACAATTTTCTGATTCGCGAGTCACGAACCTGATTCAGCGAATCGACTCGGTCCTGTGTGCCCACCACGAGCTCTGCAACCATCTCGCAGACCTCAAGATTTCGATGGAGGGGTCCCGCATCGTGCTTCGCGGTCACCTGCCGTCGGTGGCACTCAAGCAAGCCCTGGTGCCGGCGATCCGCCAAGCCGGCGTGCTCGGGCAGGTTTGTAACTGCGTGGAAATCGCCTGAGACCTGATCTGCGTCAGCCGCTTTCGCAAACGTCTTCCGCTTTTTGTTAGCGGAACGGCGCGAGCCGTCCGGTCGCGCTTCAAAAACACCGTGCAAGACCGGAGGGCTCGCGCCCTACCGCTAACAATAGACACCCCGCTTGGCGTCTAAAGTAGATGGCATTCCGCGCGAGCCGTTCGGTCTATTGAGCTATTTTCAAGCGAAACCGGTACGCCAGCAACGCGATCGGCACCAGCATGACGGCCCAGGGGATCACGGCGACGGCGACGATCACCAATCCGGTCGCGATTTGGCCGATCGATCGAATCGAACCGCCCCAAGCCGCCGCGATTCGGTCGCTGAACGTCGGTGCTGCCGGCGGTTGGTAGGTCGCTTCTTCGACCACCCGCAGGGTCACCGTGGCCAGCGACGTTTGGTCCTTCAACACACGCATCCGACCTTCCATGCGTTCGATCTCTTCGCGGACGCGTGAAAGTTCCCGTTCAATTTCCATCAAATCGGTGAGCTTGCCGGGGCGTTGCTCAAGCATCGCGAGGATGCGTTCTTCCAGTTTCTGTTTGTTGCTGATACGCGCTTCTAAATCGACGTAGGCCTCGGTGACATCGTCGGACGTCTCGCTGCGGGATCTCGCAAAACCGATCGAGTCCAATCCGGAGAGGAAGGCGTCGTAGTTGGCCACGGGAACGCGAATCACCCAAGTCCCGCCGCGATGGTCGCCGTGCCGGCGATCGCTGCTCCGCTCGGCGGCATAGCCGCCGTGGCTGCTGATCACACCGGAGATTTGTCGTTCGAAAACGGCGAAATCGTCGACGACCAATTCGACGTCGGCGGTGTAGATGATCTTTCGGTTGGACACCGTTCGCTCGACCGCTTCGGCCCCGGCAACCAGCGTGACAGGCTGGGTTTCATCCGCCGTGGGCGATTCGGCATGCTCGAGCACACTGTCAAAGTCCACGCTGTCGGCCTGCTGTCCACACCCCAACAGCGGCAAGCAGACGGCCAGGGCCGCCACCAGGTGTTTTGATTCCGCTTGAATGATCACGTTTTCGTCCTCGGAGGCGCCGTAAAATCTTGCACTACCGATCAGACGAGCGTGGAACCCATCCGGATTTTCGTTATTTGAGAAAACCGAAGGTTCGTCGATAGGCGGATCGACTCGCCGGACTTTCGCAAACACGGCAGGCGAGGGATTTTCATTCCGTCCGCAAGATTTTTTCCATCTTTCGACCCTTCGCCAACTCGTCGACCAACTTGTCCATGTACCGGACCCGCTGTGTCAACGGATTCTCAATCTCTTCCACCCGATGGCCGCAGATGACGCCCGTGATCAGATCCGCGTTCTTGTTGACCTTCGCGGCCTGAAAGAATTGCTGGAACGTTGATTCGCCGCTGATGTGTTTCTGCAGCGTCTTTTCGCTGAAACCCGTCAACCATTTGATCACTTGATGCAGCTCTTCTTTGGTCCGGCCTTTCTTCTCAACCTTTGCAAGGTAGTGCGGATACACGGACGCAAACGTCATGGTTGCGATGCGTTCATCGGGGTTATTAGCGCGGTTCATGTTGTTCAGTTATTCCATCGAAGTGGTGGGACGCTGAGGCATTATTCCGTGCCTCGCAGTACATCGGTCAAGTTCAGGTAGGTCTCTGGATCTCGCGGACTCAATCCGCTTGCGGAGCAGGTTTGACCCCGAGAGGGGTTGCAGCAAGTAGCCGGTGGTCGCCTTGGCGCACCACCGGAATCCCGAACTCGATTGCTTGAGGTTTTAGCGGCAGGGCGCGAGCCCTCCGGTTCTTCCTCTCTGCCACAACACCGGAGGGCTCGCGGGCTGTCGATTGAGTCGGAATCTGCTGAGTCAATGGTGAGCCGCTGGCCGTAAGGCCTCGGGCGGGCGTCGGACTGCCCGGCTGCTTACGCGTCACGGCTCACAAAATCGACAGACCGCTCGCGCCGTCCCGCTAATTCCTTCAGTGCAAAACTTGGTGGCATTGATCGTCGGCTAGATCTCGGGTGAATCGACCGAATGGTTCACCTGCCGTACAATAGA
>NZ_JANZKV010000154.1 GCF_025060895.1 Stieleria sedimenti
GCCTGCGGCGGCTGAGGAGCGACCCGCCAAGGAATCACCTGGTCTGCGATGCGCCGAAGGTGCTTCGTGCCCTCCGCCGGCCCCCGTGTCGGCGGAGGGTCGTTTGAACCGAGCGTTTGTCCTCGCTCTCCCCATTCGGACATCGCAGCAATGCCTCGAAAAACCTGGGTCCTGAGCGATGAGCCACTAAGATCCACGAAGAACCCCCCTCTGGGAGAGTCGAGTGCAGCGAGGAGAGGGTTTGCGTTGCTGCTCGGGGAGTGCCCCTCAATAGTGAAGTGAGCGCTGCGATTGACCGTTCGACCCTCCCCTCGCTCCGCTCGACCCTCCCTGCCAGGAGGGTGACTTCGAAAGCTGCACGATCTCGAAGGACTTCGTTGGAAGATGGAGGTAGGAAAATCAGGAGGCGTCGAGAGGAATGGGCATGTTGGCGGTTCCACGTCAGGGACGTTCGCCCCAATCCGAATCCGACTTGGCTCTCTTCGTTCTTCATCTTCCTTCCTCCATTTTCCTGCCATCCTCTCGTGTTCTTGCCAGTACGCCCACGGTACCGGTCACTAGTGGTCCGTCTAGCGATAAAAGTCATGTGTCTTTGAATCGCAATCGCTTCGTGCGCGTACTCAGTCTCCGCGGTACTCGTACTCCTACTCGATGGTTTCCGAGTACGCGTACGAGTACGAGTTGTACCCGGGATGACACTGATCGATGGATCGACGACAACGGGTTTCGTATCCCGCAGGGGATACCAGCAAGTAGCCGGCGGTCGAGCGCAGCGAACACCGCCGGAGTCGAATCAAAGCGACACCACGACCCCGATGGGGTCGCAGAAAGTGCTGTGACCCCGTCGGGGTCAATTCTTCATTTCTGATAGATTTCCGGTGGTGCGCTATCGCGACCACCGGCTACTTGCTTTCACCCCTACCGGGGTGATGCATGACAAAGAGCGTTAGACGGACCACTAGCGTCCGGTGGTGCATGACGATGACGGTGCGAACAGGCCCATGGTACGATTTGAGTCATCGCCGCTTGATGATCCGGCGACTTTCGAGTGAATCTTCTCTCTGAAGCGCATGATGAACCAGCCTGAAGACCAACCCACCAGTGACTTGAATGACCCGCTGTTCACCGTCGATCCGCTGGAGTCATTCGATCCTGATTTAACCACGGATCAACCGAGTGGCGGGACGCCGGACGATGTGTTGGATCAGACGATCGATTCTGGAGACGCTCTGAAGCGTGCTGACTCAAAGCAGCCTCGTCCTCCTTCAAATGGCTCCTCCGATAAAACGGACAAAAAGCTCGACGTTGAATCTGCGACGGTGCGATCAGGAAAGGGCAAGCAAGCTGATGTGGCGGCTCGACATGGCAACGATTCCAATGCCCGTTACCGCGCCACCGAGATGCATGCGCGGGGCGGGTTGGGCGCCGTGTTTCGTGCACGAGACAAAGAACTGAAACGGATCGTCGCGCTCAAAGAAATTTTGCCGGAACACTCGGACAATCCGCACTACCAAGAAAAGTTTGTTTTTGAAGCGGAAGTCACCGGGTCATTGGAGCATCCGGGTATCGTTCCCGTTTATGGGCTCGGGCGTTACCAGGACAACCAACCGTACTATGCGATGCGGTTCATACGCGGTGAGTCGTTCAGTGCGGTGATTCGTGCATTCCATCAGGCCAATCCCGATCCGTCACCGGACGTGTACTTGGGGCGGGAATTTCGATCGCTACTGCGGCGGTTGACGGATGCATGTAACGCCATTCACTTTGCCCACGAACATGGGGTGCTGCATCGCGACATCAAGCCCGCGAACATCATGCTCGGCCAATACGGCGAAACCCTGGTGGTCGACTGGGGATTGGCAAAACTGATGGGGCAGTTTCATCCGGTTTCCATTGCCGGCGACCATTCCACCATCATCGGAATTGGCGGCAGCAATTCGTCAAAGACTCGGCTGGGAACCGTTGTCGGCACTCCGATGTTCATGAGTCCCGAACAGGCGCTCGGGGATAGTGAACTGCTCGATGGTCGAACGGACATTTACAGTTTGGGCGCAGTGCTGTTTCAATTGATTACCGGCGAACGCCCCGTTGAAGGCAAGACGTCGCTGGACGTCATTCGAAACGTGCGGGAAGGGAAGATCCGCCGTGTCACTCAGACGAATCCCGCAGCACCTCGGGCTCTGGAATCGATTTGCGAAAAAGCCATGTCGCACAATCCCGATGATCGCTACGCCAAGGCGACGGAGTTGGCCGATGATATCGATCGCTGGTTGAACGATGAACTGGCTTTGGCCCACGCGCCCAACGAGACGGTGTTGGAACGGACGGGACGTTTGATTCGGCGGTACCGAAGCTGGACGATTTCGGGAGCCGCGTCACTGCTGTTGATCACCGCCATTGCAATCGTATCGGTGTTGCTGGTCAATCACGCACGAAAGGCAGAACAGATCGCAAAACTCCAGGCGAAGGAGGCGCACGACGACGCGGTGGCCCGGTACCAGGATTCGCGGGCGGCGATCGACACGTGGCTGGTTCAAAGTAGCGACGCGCTACAGTACTTTCCCGGTAGCCAGGCCGTGCGAAAACGATTGCTCCAGCGCGCGATCGAAGATTATGAAAGGCTTGCCGAGCATGAAAGCAGCGACCCGCAGTTGGAACTTGAACGTGGTCGAGCGATGGTCCGTGTCGGCGACTTGATGCAAATGCAGCAAGATTTCGAGGCGTCCGAAACGTCCTACACTGCTGCGGAAAAAATCTTTCAGGCAGGTACCCAGGGGAATGATCACACGCTCGCTTTTCAGTGCGAATTGGCCGGCGTGCATGTTCGGCGAGGCAGTGGATTGGCCGAGCAGAATCGCATCCTGGATGCCGAAAAGGAGTTTTCCGCGGCCGTCGATCAATTGAAACAGTTGGCGGGTCGAACAAGCAATCCGCTTCCGTGGCGGTCGCTCGCGGCGGCACACCTGAACGCGGGACAACTGTTTGCAGAGCTGGATCCGGAGCGGTCATTGCAGCATTTGACCAACGGATTGGCGGCCTACGAAAAAATCGAAACGGCTGGGGATCCAGAAATTCGACTCGGTATCGCGGTTGCGAATGACACGTTGGGCCAAATCCTTCGCGATCAGGGACAGCATGACGCGGCGACCGAGCGTTTTGCAATCAGCGTCCGCATGCTTGGGGAACTGGTCAATGACCAGCCCGACCGTCCGGAGTACTTACAAGCGCTCGCCTCAGTTTTCGTTTCCAAAGCATCGAGTTTTCGAACTCGTGGATTGCAGCGCAAGTTGTTCGAGACGTTGGAGACCGCCGTCGAGTATTATCGCGCCCTGGTGCAATCACTTCCCGGCGTTCCTCGCCACAGCAGTAATCTGGCGATCACGCTGATCGATTTGGCTTTGGCGAAACATGAAGCTGGATTGAATCGCGAGGCCGAAACGCTGCTTGAAGAAGCCTATCAAATCATCTCTGCTTTGGTGACGACCTATGGAAACTCGCCACGGATGGTAGAGACACTTGCGCTCTGCAATGACGTTCGCGGCCAGGTCTTTCTCGATCTCAAGGAACAGCCCGGTGATGACGCTGCGATGGCGGAAAACCTCCTCTTGCAACTCACGCGTACCGGTGAAACCGATGACGAAATCATGCGTCTGTTTGAACGATTGGCGATCGTCCAAAGCCATTTGGCGCAGGTCTTGCAGCGAACCGGCCAGCCGGATCTGGCTGCGGATCGATTCGATCAGTCGGTCAGTCGATTGAATTCGCTGATCGAGATCAGGGGCCAAGCGCCCAGGCTAGTCAACGCGCTGGCGCATGTGCACTTTCGATACGCATTGTTGCTTGACGCTCGGGACGACGCACAAGCCAACTCGCATTTCGTCAAAGCACGCGAACTCTGGCTGGGAATGAAGGACGATCTGGCGGCCAGCTACGCCCACGATTTCGCTTGGATGCTCGCCATCTGTCCGGATGATTCCGTGCGGGATTTATCAGCCGCTGAGCGGTGGGCGGGTCGAGCCGTCGAATCGGCTCCGGAGAATCCTGAGTTTCACACCACCGCTGCGCTCGTGGCGGCGATGGACGGTCGAGCCGATCGAGCGATCGAAGGGTTCGAAAAATCCCAACAGCTTCGCGGCAGCCGCATCGATCGTGATCTGTACGGGCTGGCGATCGCCTGGCACGCCAACGGAGACATCGAGCAAGCCAGGCAGCTGTTCGGGGATGCGACAGCCTGGCAGGATTCAGAGCGACCCTACGATCACGATTTGACGCGACTTCGCCGTTGGGTTGAAACGAAGTTGGGAACCGAGGAAGAATAGGCAAAAAGAATCGACGAAAGCGAATGGTTGCAGCGGATCGGTCGGCTTGGCCGATTAGGAAAGAAACTCTGCCCACGACGCCCGGAATGCCGCCTTGTCGACTCTTACACGACATCGATTGTTCATGACGGCATGCGTACTCGTTTGCTTCGTCGCCGCTCTCCACATCTCCGTGGCGCCAGCCACGGCGAACGACCTGATTGATTTGACCGTCGGACAATTGAGTGGTTGCAGTTCCGCAAGCAGGGAACCCCAAACGATTGATATGGGTTTGACGGAACAGGTGACGCGGCTGGAAGCGGAGCACTTTCGCTCGGAAACTTCGCCGCTTCGCCAAGCGACGCTGCTGCAGCCGACGCCGTTTCTTCAGCCCGCCAATCCTGTTCTGCCGTCTCCATCGGAACCAGAGGGACGGGCGAGTCTGGCATCGCAATTGTTTGACGAATCGTCGCTCGATCGCAGCTTGCTGATACGGTCGCGCCTGATGGGAAACTCTGGCGTCTTTCAGACGGTTCAGGGCAGCCGAACGGAAACGGCGTTGTCAACCGATGTCGGATCGTTGCTGCGCAAAAGCAAGCAGGTCGTCGGAGTCGACGTCCAACAACGCTCACCGATCATTAGCGACCCCAGAGTCCGCTCGTACAACACCGGGCAATTGTTGACCAAGGGATCCGATTGGGCGGCCGCGCGGCCGGATTTGGATAGCGCGCTCAGCAAAATCAATTCGCGACTGGTCGATTCCGTCCGAGTCATCCGAGGGCCCTACGAACTTCGATACGGAACCGAGTTCGCGGGCATCGATTCACAGTTGCTGTTTCCAGCGATCGACGAACCGGTCGGTGGACTCGCAACGATGGACTATTCAGACAATGGCGATCAGTGGTTTTCGCATCAACGCATGACCACGCGTGTCGGGGACGGGCGTTTGTTACTCGCTTACAGTCATTCCGGAGGCGTCGATTATCGCTCGGGGGAGTTGCTGGTTCCGTCGGGTTTCAAGTCACGCGACGCTTATGCGGCGATGGTTTATCCCCTTCGTGATGACCTGCAACTGTTCGTCAACTATTTGCATTTGGATCAGACCGAAGTCGAATTGCCCGGGCAATTCTTCGATCTTGATTTCCTGGGGGCTGATGGTGGTGATTTACGATTGGTATGGAGTGACGATCCCGCCAGCCACGCCGCGACACTTGAGGCGTGGGGCAATCGAACACGATTTGATGGTGCACCGGCTGACGATCCCAGGGGCGTGCTGCCGGAGGTGGAGGAAGAACTCGGGAACGCGTTTAACGATCCTAGTACGACGCTTCAAGCGTCCACGCGTGGTCGAGTCGTCTCGCAAGGATTCCGCGTCAGCTGGATGGAGAAATTTGACGCAGTCCGTTTTGAAACGGGATTCGACTTGAGATCGAGGCAACGTTCAATCTCGGAAGACTTTCTGATCACCGCCCCGGGTCCGCCGGCGTTTGATACTGAGATCAAGACGAACCTGCCGCGCGGCCACGTGACAACGACCGGCGTCTACTTGCAGGGGAGCGTTGACAACTCCTGTTGTTCAACGACGACCGTTGGCGCACGACTCGACTACGTTGATTGGGCAGTTGAAGCAGCTGACATCCGCGACCGGAGCAACTTCCGTGACGTTACAAATGGAGCGATCAACGTCGACTTGACGCGGAATTCTCGTCTTCCTGCGTTGTACATCATCCGTTCGACCGAATTGTCGTCGGAGCTAACCGTTTATGCTGCGTCAGGATATTCCGAACGGGCTCCGACCTTGGTCGAATCCTATGCCGATGGCGTATTTCTCGGATTGATCCAGAGCGGCATCAGTCGCGTCATCGGAAATCCCAGCTTGGAAGATGAACGAATCATTCAGTGCGATGCGGGCGTCGGCTGGCAGGGAAATCGGTTGCGATGGGGCGTGGATGGTTTCTATACCTGGGCGTTTGATTACGTCACCTTCCAGGCGAACCCGATTGACGTCGTTACCGGCGCAAGGCTTTTGAAATACATCAATACGCCCGAGGCGAGACTTCTTGGCGGTAATGCATACGTCGATTGGCGGGGTCCAGCCGGGACCCACGCTTTTGCGAATTTCTCGTATCTGCGTGGAACCGACGAGTCGATCCATCAGCCACTCGGCCAGATCGCTCCTCCGTCGCTGGTTTGGGGGATACGGACGAATCGGTCGACCTCGCTCGGGGAGATTGCTTGCGAAGTTTCAGTGCGATCGGTCGCCCGCCAATATCGCCAGGGAGTTTATCGCGATGTGCTACCGGTCGTCGGCGTACTGGCACTGGAAGATGAAACACCGGGCTTCAGCACCGTTGGCCTGCGTTTCGATTGGCAACCGCGCGAGCGATTGCGACTGGTCTATGGCGTTGCGAACCTGTTTGACAAATTTTATCAGGAGCACTTGGACTACCGGACCGGACAGGGCGTCTTTCAACCTGGTCGATCGGTCTACTTTGGTGCGGAATGGACGTTGTAAACTGGGCAAGGTTTGCCGGCTGGTCGTAGCGATCGCAATGATCGCGGTGTCGCGACCGATTAATCAAGCAAGAACTCACACGATCAATACCGTTCGATCGAGACATTGTGCGGTGCCCGGATTCTCTCGCGAGCGTCCTCGTTGATGTCAAGCGAATGTCAGCCTCATGGTGCAAGCCCAAGGGCCCACGACCAAGCATGGGCATCTGGAAGGTATTGCGCGGCGGTTCACGTATTCTTTTTTAGCGACGCAAGATCAGGATGCCATTGTGTCGATCCCGATTCGAACCTCCCACTTCCTGCTGCTATCGATATCAGTCCTGATGTCGTTGTTGCTGATCGCTGCAAAGTGCTCCGCGCAAGAGGATTTGGAAGTGGGGGATATTCTGGAGTACGCGGATGAAACTCCGGCGTCAATCGAGAATGCGTTTTCCCTGGCCGATGCAGATTTGGAAGAACAGACGCAGCATTTTCGTGCGGAGACTTCACCGCTTCGTCAGGCAACCCTGTTGCAGCCGACGCCGTTCGGCCAGCCCCGCACGGCATTGCCTCCGCCGACCGCGGCGCCGACACAGGCGACCAGTTTGACCAGCCAACTCTTCGGCCCGTCGTCGTCGTTGGACCGCAGCGTTCTGCGTCAGGCCCGGCTTGGCGTGGCCAGCTACAGCACCGACATCGTGCGTGGTGAAGAGTCAGCGCCGAGTGTGTCAACCGACTTGGGAAGCTTGCTGCGAAAGTCGCCCGGGGCATTGAGTGTGAATACGCAACGACGGACACCGATTGTGAATGATACACGGGTACGAAGTTCACGCATCGGTGCCCTGGCTGCTTCCGGATCGCACTGGGTTCCGGCCCGCGAGGACTTGGATACGGCGCTCAGTAAGATCGATTCGCGTTTGGTCAACGACGTGATCATCGTTCCCGGACCGTACAGCAGTGTTTACGGCCCCGGATTCCATTTTGTCGACTTCGAATTGCTGCAGTCACCCCGTTTCGCTTCCGGTAACGAAGTTCACGGGCGCACCAGCTTTGATCACCAGGCCAACGGCAATCAATGGCTCGGCCAGCAAAGCATTTGGGCCGGCGGAGCAGATTGGGGCGTCCGTGGCAACTACTCGCACCGCTTGGGCGGCGATTACAAAGATGGTGACGGGATGCACGTGCCGTCGAGTTATGAATCACGCGAATTCACGCTCGCGTTCGGACGTGATTTGGGCGACGATCGATCGATTGAGTTTTCGTTAATGCGACTTGACCAAACCGACGTCGAGTTTCCAGGCTATGTGTTTGACATCGACTACTTGGTGACCGACGGATACGAGATCGCGTACATCGATTCAAATCCTGAGATCGCAGATCGCGTGGAGACGGAGGTTTGGTACAACCGCACGCGGTTCGAAGGGAACGCACAAAATCTCGCCAAACGTTCCCAGTTTCCGTTCCTCAATCGAATTCGTTACATCGGATTTACAGACGTGGATTCGATGTCGACCGGGTATCGCCGCGCCCGGACGTGGGGGAATGCCGATGACGATGCCAGTTGGACGCTCGGGCACGATTTGCGCTACGTGAAACAAGAGCTGAATGAAATCGCCAATGCAGTCACGCTCGGGTTCCCGTTTCCCGTGTCCGACCGAAACTCTCCGATCCCCCGGTCGTTTGCGGCCAATCCGGGTTTGTTCGCTGAGTACAATGAACACCTGTTTCATGGAATCACTTTCCGCGCGGGTGGACGCGTCGACTACGTTCAAACCGATATCGTGGCCGACGCCGGCGAACTGGCGGAGGTGGGGCTGGATCAAAATCCGGCGTCGTTTGACGAAATCGTTGGAACGTCTGACTACCAAACGGATCGTGTGATGTGGAGTCTCTACGCCACACTGACGCGACAGCATCACGAAGGACTGTCGACATCCGCGTCGCTAGGATTCGGTCAGCGAGCCCCAACCCTGACCGAATTGTACGCCGCGCAGCCGTTCCTGTTGTTGCTTCAAAACGGACTCAACAACGTGACCGGCGATCCGGGGCTGAAGCAAGAGAAGCTGTTGCAAGCTGACCTGAGCATCGACCAGGACGGGGACTATGTTCGCAGCGGCGTGCGTGGGTTTTATGGTTGGGCGTTTGACTACATCACCCTGGAAAACACGCGTGCGTTTCCGAGCCGTTCGAACACGGAACAAGTAAGTTTGCGATACGTCAATACGAGTCTGGCGACTCTTGCCGGGTTTGAATCCTTCATGGAGTTGTTGCCGAAAGCAAAAGTGTCTCCATTCGTGACCATGCGATATGTCGACGGACGCGATCGAACACGAAACGGTGACTTTGCAACAACCAATGGTGCACAGGGGAGTCCTTCACAGAAGATCTTTGGACTTTCGCGAGGAGCGTTCAGTGGTGTCGGCGGCAACGACTCCGAGCCTCTACCGGGGATTTCGCCACTGGAGGCCCGAGTCGGCGTTCGCTTGCGTGACGAGGCAAACGATCCAGCATGGAACGCTGAAATCGCTGCACGGATCGTTGACAACCAAGATCGGATTGCAACAAGTTTGCTGGAGAACGCGACTGCCGGATATACCGTCTTCGACGTGCGAGCAACCTATCACCCCCGATCCAAAGATAACCTTCTCTTCGTTTTCGGGGTCGAAAACTTCACTGACAAAACGTACCGCGAGCACCTTGATTTTCGCTCACTAACGGGCGTGCCGGTCTTCCAGCCCGGCGTCAACGCCTATTTCGGTATGGACTGGACTTACTGATCGAGATTTCGTCGTTGCAGCGGCATCACCTTGTGAGCGGATGATTTCGCAATTGGGCATCAAGACCAGTGAACAAGAAGCCACGACATCCGGCACCGACCGACCGCCCAACAGCACCAGAAGCTCAACCAAAAGCGACGTGGACATGACGCGTACGATGGAATGACTCTCGGCGCCGCTGTTTGGTCGGTCGGAAAGAGGTGGTTGAGTCGTGCGTTGATCTTGGTGCGATCGGTGTTTATCCGACTGAAATGCGACGCTGACGGTGCGGATCAGGGTGAAGTGGTTTCGCAGGCGTCTGCCGAGGATTTGTTGGGCTTCTAGAACCGGGTCGTCGACCTGAGCGGTCTTGAAAAAATGAGACGCTCGTTTCGGTTGTCCGCGGCAAATTGGCTGCGGTTTCGGCAACGCGATCCTGGACAAAAGGCGCATTCACACCACTCGCATAGGGCGTCTCGTTCGTCAATTGCTCCGCGGTGGCAAGATCGCCCGCAAGCAGATTGCCATCACCATCAAGGGTAACGGTCGAGGCGACATAGATCACACCATCGATCACACGCAGGTTATTGAGGTCATAAAAGGTGATCAGCCCATCGCCGTCAATATCCTGCGCGCCAAGGTCGGCCGGGATCTCGCCCTGGTTGATCCAGATGTTCAGAAACAGATCACGATGATCGAGATCGATGCCGGAATCGACCACACCGACGACTGTTTGCATGCTCCCGACGGACTGGTCCCAGGCCGCTTCGGCGCCGATTTGCGTCAATCCTTCTAGCAGCTCCGGTACATACTCGGAATCATTCGGCTGTGTTGCCTGTCCGGTAATCATCGAGTTCAAGCTGCACGACCCGACGGATTCGTTTCGGCTCAGGCTCGATTCAACGTCCGCCGAACTCACTCCTTCGCCGCGAACTAGCATCAGACCTTTCGCGCCGAGTCCGGCGATGACGTGGAAGTTGTTGAAGCCGTCGTCGAGGTGTTCGTCGGCCGTCGCAAGGTTGCGTACACGCTGCGCCGTGAATTCGTTTAGCTGGATGATCCACTCGCCGGCCGCGAGTTCATGCGGACCCTGGACCCCCGCCGGGTAAATCGGATCCTCGTCGGCCAGGGACTCTTAGCTGACTCGCGGAACGTCGTCGTAGGATTCGAACCAGGTGATCGGCGCGGGGGAGGGGATGTCAGCGGCGAGTAGGTAGCGGGATTCGAGTTGCTCGAGCCGCAGTCGTAGCTGGTGCCGCTTGGCCAATCGGTTTCGGAACGCTCGGGTCCAGCGGGAGCTGTGGGAGTGATTCATTGGGTCGCAATGGGGCGGGTTGGTCGTGGAGTATGAATCGTCTGCGGAGGATGGACGGTGATAGTGGTGGGGGAGGCGATGGGAGGTGGCAGAATGATGGGTGGAGCGTGTGAATTCCCCCTCACCCCAGCAGAACACTGTGCGTGTTTGTGCGGTTGAAAGTCATGACCTGTCTTTGTTTGATGCGATTAGGGTTGCGGTGGTGGGCCGTTGAGGACGATGTAGCCGGTTTGAAAGATGGCGGCGAGGATGCGGGTTCCGTCGGGCGAGAATCTCAATTCGCTGATCCAGGGAGCTTCCGGGGCAATGTCCAGGTCTCGCCATCGGTCGAGCAGGTCCACCCGGCACAGCAGTCGGCCCGTCTCGACATGGCTGAATGCGAGTTGGCGTTCTTTGTCACCGCTGACGATGGTTTTCCCGTCAGGCGAAAAGGCGATCGATTCGATCTTGCTCTGGTGGGCGTAGATCACGTGTCGCAAGCTACCGTCGGCGACATTCCAAACTCGAATGGTTCGGTCATCGCTGGCGCTAGCCAACACCCGGCCGTCGGGGCTGAAGGCGAAACTGTCGACCGAGTTTTGATGACCGGGAATCCGCATCGGTTCGGTTTCGCGCTTCCCCGAGTCAGATGAACTGCCCAGGTCAAACAGGTAGATGTCGTTTTGGACCGCCGCGGCGATCAACAGCTCGGTCGGTGAAACGGCAACCGATTTGCATAGGTCTTCGAAGTGATGCAAGACGACGGGCTCAAGACTTTCGGGCGCCCAGCGGATCACTTGGCCGTCTTGGCCGCACGAAATCAGCGAGCCATCGTGGGGCAAGTAGGCCAACGCGTGCACAGGTCCTTCGTGCTCGTGGAACTCGCTTTCGATCTGCCGTGATTCGGCATCCCAGATTCGTATCGTGCCCTGTTCGTGCCCGGTCGCGATTTTGGAGCCGTCTTGTGAAAGGGCGATCGACTGGATCCAATCGGGAAGCACTTCGCTTTCCTGCTTGCGACCCGTTTCCAGGTCCCAAAACACCAACTGCTTTTCCCCGGTGACGACCAGACGGTGGTCATCGATCCAGACGGCTTGCGGTTCCAGACGATTCGACCCCGTGGGATAGCGATGGATGGATTGTGCCGTCCAGGTCCGCAACGTGCCGTCGCGACAACCGGTCACCAAGGTTTCGCCATCGGGGGAAAAGTCCAACGACCAGATCCGATCGTCATGGGCAACAAACGCGTCGGGTCAATTCGAAATTCGCGTGTTGTCGGATTCCGTTTTGTCAACGTTTTCCTTCGGCGGACCGTCACGTCGAATCCTCCAAGTCCGCACGACGCCCGATTTGTCCGAGGATGCGATCAGGTTCCCGTCGGGATGAAACGCGATGTCCTGGACGTCATCCAAATGGCCTCGAAAGCGCTCAAGCACTTCACCCGTTTCCGCATCCCACAACGTGATTTGGTGGTCACTCTTTCCGCCTGCGATCCATCGGCCGTCGGGTGAGAATTGCAAACAGCGGATGAACCCGCTCGGCCCGATCTCCAGCGAGCAGATCACGTCGCGGGTCTTCAGGTCATACACCCGCGCCGTCTTGTACTGGTCGGCAGCGACGCAGCGAGTTCGGTCGGGCGAGCAAACCAGTCGACTTTTGATGCCGTGGTGCGGAAATGTCGCATAGCCGCGGAGGCGAGCGATGATTTCCAAACTGGACGGATCCCAAAGTTTGACCTCCGGTTCTTCGCCCGACGAGAGGATCAACTGGCCATCGAGGGCATACCAAACGCGATTGACGTGTCCTTCGTCCACCTTGACGTGGCGAATTTCTTCCCCCGATTCGATCTCCCAAAACCGCAGGAAATGATCATCACCGGCCGAGGCCAGGATTTTGCCGTTCGGGGAAAGGTCGATGTCGTTGGTGAAAGAGCCATGGCCCTTGAGGGTGCGGACGGGCTGAAAAGATTGGGCATCGTAAATCCCGATCTTGCCGTTGTAGTGGCCGCTAACCAAGTAACCGCCGTCACTCGTGAACCGAGTCAAACAGACTCCGCTTCCCGCTGTCTTCAGGGATTGATAGTCGACGACACCCAAGCCGCGCAGGAACCACCATTCGAACCCTCTCAGATCGACAGCTTCCGTTGCAGGACGATGACGATCCAATTGGTCGACGAAGCTGCGAAGATCACCATCTTGCAGCGACTGTCCTGCCAAGCGGATGTCGGAGGCATAAACCAGTTGTCTTGAAAATCGCTCTCGCTGCTCGGCCAATCCGCGCAGACGCCGTTGTTCGGCTTCCGCCGCCTCGGCTAGACGTAAAGCTGTTTGTGTTCGCTGCTGTTCTTGCGCCACCGCTTCCAGTCGATCTTCGGCAAGTTGCTCTGCGAGCGTCGCGCGAACCGCTTGCCAAGTTGCCAGCGCGGCACCACCGGCCAAGGAAGCGATCAACACCATTGAGAAAGCGAGCGCGGCACGGTGGCGACTGGCAAATTTTGAAACTCGGTAAAGCTGTGTCGGTGGTCCGGCGGAGACCGGTTCACGTGCCAGGTAGCGTTTGACATCGTCGGCCAAGGCGTCCACCGTCGGATAACGGCGATCCGGATCCTTTTCGATCGCCTTCATCGCGATCCAATCCAAATCGCCCTTGAGTGGATTCGCACCCAAGCATTTCGATTCGACGTGAGTGCTCGGTTTGCGAGCTTCTTCCTCGCTCAGGATACGCCTCAACTCTGCCAAGTCGACGCGAAACGCTCTCAAGCGATGAAACGGCGTCTGACCACAAAGCAACTCATAGAGAACGACTCCCAGGGAATAGACGTTCGTCCTGGTATCGATGTCCGCAGGACACTCGGCCTGCTCGGGGCTGATGTAAAGGGGTGTGCCGATCAGTTGATCGAGCCGAGTCACCGCGGTTTGGTTCTCGTCCTCTGTTTCGAGGGCCTTGGCGACACCGAAGTCGATCACCTTCGCAGTCGGTTTTCCATCGACCTCAGTGACAAGGATGTTCGATGGTTTTAGATCTCGATGAAGGATGCCTTTTTGATGCGCGTGCTGAACGGCGTAGCAGGCATCGCAGAACAGTTTTAGACGCTCCTCAAGGCTTGATTGGGCATGCTCGCAATGATCCGAAATCGGCAACCCTTCGACGCGTTCCATCACAAAATAGGGTCGACCGGCGTCCGTGCTGCCGACGTCAAAAAACTTTGCGATGTTGGGGTGATTCATCAACGCCAAGGTCTGACGCTCGGTATCGAATCGACGCAGCACTTCGCGGGTGTCCATCCCAGGTTTGATGACCTTGATGGCGACACGACGCCGGACGGGGACGGATTGATCGGCGTCATAGACGACGCCATAACCGCCTTCTCCTAGGATCGAACCGATCGTGAATTGGCCAATCGTGGATCCCGGTGTCAGTCGCGAATGGATGTCCAAGAAAAAGTCCAGATCGTCACCACTGGTGAGGCCGTTGGCGTGATCGATGAAAAAACTGCCCGCAATCTGATGGGCCCGAAGCAATTCACCAATTTCCCGACGGAGGTCTGCTTCATTGCCGCATTCTTGATCGACAAAATCCTCTATTGATTCTGCACGTACACCTGCCTGCAGCGCGGCGCCGAAGCCTAATGCAAGGATAGCGAGAATTCGCCGCAGCGTACCACCCCCCCCCCAGCTTAGGTGCGTGCAAATGGACACTGGATTCTATCCTGCCATACGGCTCGAGCCACGACAGAGTCTGCCGGATTCACCGCACCAGTGCCCCAAGCTCTTCGTTCATTTCTCTGTGGTGAAACGGTAGCCGTGGCGTTTGGCATTAAGAATCCTCAGAAACGAATGAATTGGATGCCTTGAGGAATTCGAGAAATTCGGATTTTTCGAGTCCCCCTTCTCGCCATCGCAGAACGCTCCCTTCCGGATCGGTAACGATCGTGACGGGAGAGCCGACGATGTTGTAGCGAGCTAACACAGCAGCGTCGTCAGGGTCGTCCACGTCAATTTCCACAGGGATGAATTCCGCATTGACCGATGCCGCCACCTGTTCGTCGGCCCATACGTTGCGTTTCATAATCCGACACGGAACGCACCACTCGCCGGTAAAATAGAGCAGTATGGGTTTCCCAGTCTGAATGGCTTTCGTTTGAGCAGAAGCGTAGCTTTCAGCCCAAGCGACGCGATTGGAGGGGACGTAATAGCAGTACCAAGCGTAGGCGAGTGAGATAACGAGAAAGGAAAGCCAGAAGCATCGCCAAAAATGGAAAAACGATTTGCCATTAGGTCGTGATTCGTGGTCGCCGGTGATTGGGAATTTGGATTGCATGTCGTTCCTATTGGATCGCTAGGTTACAGGGGCCGGATTTACACCTCTACCATGGCAACCGCCAAATCTCTCAATTGCCCGACAACAAAGTGAGAAGAGATCCTGATGGCTGGGCAGACGATGAGCCTGATTGCAACGGAGCAAAGGAACTGATTAGCAGAAATCACGTGATTCTGCGTTCAGAAGGGTACGAGTACGGAACGACTGGCTGAGTCGCCACAAGGGTTTGTTGATCAAGGTGGCTCGATCCTTCGCGCAGTCAATACACGATCGCGACGACCTGCTTCAATAAATCGCATTCCAAGTGTGGAAGTCGATCCCGGGGTACAAGACGCAAGTTGCTGAGTCCACATGGCTCTATCGCGTCGCTCTCTACACCGCGATCAACTGGTCACGCAAGGAAACAGCGAGGGCAAAACGAATGCGCGAGTTCCGTGATCAGCCGTTGCGAGTGCTCCAAGACCAAACCACGACTGCCCCGCGTGTGGAATGGCTGTACGAACGAGTTGCTCAACTTGAACCGGTTGACCGATTGCTCACGCTGCTTTTGCTCGACGGATTCAGCTATCGCGAAATGTCAGAAACCGTGGGCATTTCTGAGAGCAATGTCGGCGTCCGGATCAATCGGATCAAGAAGAAAATGACGAAACAACTCATGCTGGAGAAAGACCATGAGCTTTGACGAAATCCAGTCGATCTGGGACTCTCAACAGCCGCTCGACGACTCAGTCGATGCCGATGCACTCAAGTCAGGCATCGAGGCAAGAAACCGTCTGTTTACACGGACTGTTGGAGCCACGGAAGTCGCCATGACGCTTACCCTACTATTCGTTGCTGCAATGTTCATGAAGGACCCGCTACTTCAGGGCCATGATCGCATCCTGCTGGTTCCCGGTATCGCCAGCCTATTGGCCGCAATGTTTGTCTGGACTGGCCGAATCGCGCGCAAGAAACGGGAGATGCGCTTCGATGCTTCCCTGCTTGGGATCGTCGAGCAATCCATCGACGCGAAACCGTGTGCCTCTTGCTGTCACTGCATTGCTGATTAGACGAGCAAGAGCCTTCGCGAATATGCAACTGGCACTGCTCCGCTACTCGGAGAAGGAGTATCAGATCGCTCTTGAGCATTTGCAACAATGCGATGCGAAGTGGATGAATCGATATTGGGAGTGGTATCGCGAAGCGTTCCTGCAGAGGTTTGCAACAAACCCGAAAGTCCGGCGGAATGATTGACCGTGCCGCCAAGTCTGCGAAATCATCGGACTACTGAACTAATGACCAGACTGCCGCCGATCGCTTGAACCTGACCCACTGATGAGTGACAATTTAGCCACCCGGCGGTTGCTATTTGAAGCGAAGATTTGGGACCATCACATCTGACGCACTGATTGGTATGCAGACCTGGCGAGACGCCGCGTCCGGCGAGGGTGAGCAACAACTGCAATACCGCCGAATTGGCGAAAATGAAATGACACTCACCGGATCAGCGTCTGATTCTGGAGGTACAGACTGGGTCGTGAGGTTCAAACGAAAGAATTGATACTTGTTCGTTCTTGTCAGGCTGATAGACGGCGAGGCGGTCGCGCTTCTTCGTTGCCGACCCACCATCACAGCAACATAGCATCAGATGCAGTTTGTGATTGATTGATCCTCCTCAGTAGAAGACTTCGAATCCCGATTCATTTCCAATTCTCTCAGTTCCCGTTGAGAACAACTATGAAGACATTTTTTCTTGATTGCAGTCGCGTGGCCTTAATCGGCTTGGCTATGACGTTGCCTCTTGTGGTTGCCGCATCCTCAACTGCGCAAGAGTCTGATCAAGCGGTCGAATCGGCCGGCACCCAATCGCAGCCTGATTCGGAGTACCATGAGACGCTCAAGCCACTTGCCCAATTTGTTGGTCGTTGGCGATCCGAACGTCGAAGCGCAACAGGAGAACTAAAATCCATACGGAATGACAAATATAGTTGGCTCCATGAAGGTCGAGCGATGCGCCTTGAATGGACTGAAAAGTCTCTCGATGGAGACCTAAAAGCCTCTGCCTCCTACATTTTCTACTTCGATGGAGCCGAACGGAAAATCAAGTTCCTGGGTACAGGGAGCTATGGAATTGTCGAGGGCGGCACATTGGCGAGCAATGGTGATAACGGTCTGATGTGGAATGTGTACTTCATCTTTGCGAACGGCAATCAGGGACGGTTTAAATTTCGGAGTCATGTGCAGGACGATGGCAAGCGTCTGACGCTTGGCTGGAGCAAGATAAGTGGATCCGGGTCCAACGAACTCGGCCCATTCGAGTACGAGCGAATTGACTAGCTATTTTGACGTCTATCGGGACCTGACGCCTGCGGTTAACTTGGAAAGATTCATCTCCTGCGAAGCTCGACGAACGCAACAGCCAGGGACGCATCGTGCGAGAATGTCAACAAAACTCCCTCGCTCCGTCGATGGAAAGTGTTTGCGGTTTTTCCAGGCCAGCCATGTAACTGAGTCCTCGAGCGTTGGTTCGTCGCATTGCCTTGATGTGATTCCTCTGCTCAACCACTGTGCTAGCGACTGTCGGGCTGCTGTTCGTCATGTGCATTTTCGCACGCATGGTCGCGGTTTTCATGCCTGGAGACGCCTACCCGATTGAAATGCTGGAGACGTCCGCGCCTGGTCGCTATGTTGGGCTTATGTCTGACGTCACCCAGATTCTCGCACAGATCGAAAAGGGTAAGGCCGCAGCGGCTGACCAGTTGCTGCCGCTGGTGTATGAAGAGCTCCGTAAACTGGCTGCGGCCCGCTTAAAGCATGAAAAGCCCGGCCAAACGCTGCAGGCGACTGCACTCGTTCACGAGGCGTATGTGCGGCTTGTCCAAGCAGGGAATCCCCAGCAATGGGACTCGAAGGGCCATTTCTTCGCTGCCGCCGCGGAAGCGATGAGACGGATATTAGTCGATCAGGCGCGTCGTAAAAAATCGCTTCGTTCGGGTGGGAATCGC
>NZ_JANZKV010000155.1 GCF_025060895.1 Stieleria sedimenti
CCTGCACACCAACACTTATGACCGTGCCATTCGTACCTGCCCTCTTTTTCACTCGCCACTGGTGGCCGCGAATCGGAACCCCATCTGAACATCGGGCGTCGGAGTGACTATCGTTTCAGTTCTCCGCGTGTTCCCTCTCCCCGTCGTTCCACCCCAATCGTCTGCCGGTCCATGATCTGGGAAGCCTGGTTATCGCTCGCCGTTTCGCTCGGACTGCTGGCCAGTTTGGCAACCCGGATCGCATCGACCGACCTGTTGGCGATGGTGTTCTTGGCCGTCTTGGTGGTTGTCCAAGATTTGACCGGGACGCCCAACTTGCCCAGTCCTGCCGAAGCGGTGCTGGGGTTTGGCAATCAGGGGCTGTTGACGATCGCGCTGTTGTTCGCCGTGGTCGCAGGCTTGGAGATGACCGGGGGCACAAAATTGGCGACCGGCTGGTTCCTCGATCGCGCGAAGACCTTTCGCGATGCGCAGTTGCGGATTCTGCTGCCCGTGGCGATCTGCAGCGGATTCCTGAACAACACACCGGTCGTCGCGGCGCTGATGCCGATCGTCGATGACGTCTGCAAACGGCTGGGGGCCAGTGCCAGTCGGTTGCTGTTGCCGCTCTCCTACGCCGCGATCCTGGGCGGGATGTGCACCGTGATGGGGACCAGCACGAATCTGATCGTGCGTGAGGAATTCGAAGCCAAGCACGATGGCGAGATCAGCTTCTTTGCCCCGGCCGTGGTCGGTGTTCCCGCCGCGATTCTAGGCGTCGGCTACATGATCCTGTTTTCGACCAAGTTGATTCCCGCGCGGAAAGCCGCGGTCAGCGCCAGCGACGATCCCAAACAATACACCGTCGAAATGCAGGTTGATCCCCACGGCCCGTTGGTCGGGAAATCGATCCAGGATGCGGGCCTGCGAAGTCTGCCGGGGCTGTACATCGCCGAGATCCAGCGCGGCGACTCGGTCATCCCGGCCAAGCCGATCGAAAAACTGCAAGCCGACGACGCGTTGATCTTGGTCGGCGCGTTGGAGTCAGTCGTCGACTTACGAAAGATTCGTGGTCTGCTGACCCCCGACGACCAGGGTCGCAAATTGGAAGTCCCCGCCTGGCGTCGGACGTTGATCGAAGCGGTCGTCAGCCCACGCTGCTCGCTGTTGGGCAAAACGATTCGCGAAGGGCGTTTTCGCAGCAATTACAACGCAGCGGTGGTCGCGGTCGCGCGCGGTGATCGTCGGCTGAAAGGCAAAATCGGCGACGTCGAATTGGAAACCGGTGACGTGCTGTTGCTCGAAGCCTCGCCGTCGTTTCTGCACCGTGCCAAGGAACTACGCGATTTTTATCTGGTCAGCCGCGTCGGCTCGGATGTCGTCCGACGCCACGATCGGGCCTGGTACGCGATCATCATCATGGTGTCCATGGTGTTGATCGCGGCGCTGAAGATCGCATCGATCTTGACCGCCGCGATGGCCGCGGCGCTGGCGATGATCCTGTTCCGTTGCTGCACCGCAAGCGAAGCGAGACGCTCGGTCGATTGGAGCATTCTGATTGTGATCGGTGCGACCATCGGGATCGGCGCGTCACTGGAGACCAGCGGTGCGGCACAGGCGATCGCGCAGGAGATGATCAACCTGGCCGGCGGCAACCCGCGGCTGAGCTTGGCCTTGGTGTACCTGGTCACGATGCTGTGCACCGAATTGATCACCAACACCGCCGCGGGGTTGATCATGTTGACAATTGCCATCGGGGCGGCCGGGACGCTGGGGGTCAGCGAAGTGCCGTTTGTGATCGCCGTGATGGTCGCGGCCTCGGCAAGTTTTCTGACCCCGTTCGGTTATCAAACCAATTTGATGGTCTACACCGTCGGAGGTTATCGCGCTGCGGATTACTTGCGTTTCGGCTTGCCCTTGTCACTGATCGTGTTTGCCGTCTCGATGGTCGTCATCCCCATCGCGTTCCCGTTCGTGGTGCCACCGGCGGTGCCCTAACGCTTTAACGTGCAACGTCTCGTCGTTACGTCGTTCCTCGCTACGCTCGACTCTCCCAGGGGGCATTCGTGTCGACTCAACTTCAGTCACCCTCCCTGGCAGGGAGGGTCGAGCGCAGCGAGGGGAGGGTCGATTGGTTGTGACGGAGTGATTTCCAGCCGCAAAGAACCCTCCCCGGCCGCTCGTACCTCGCGTCCGACCCTCCCTAAAAGGGAGGGTGACTTCAAGTCTTGCGACTTGTGTAACGACCAATGCCCTCGCAGCGGTGGGAGGCTGTACGGCGACTGACGCGCTGGTGCGTCGTGTTGGTATATTCCGTTCCGTGGACCGCATCGTGGCAGTGCCCGTTCCGTTGCAGTCCCGCTTTGCTGCATCTTGGTCTCACCCCACCGATCGATCCCTCCAGCCAGTGGTTTCCATGTTTCGTAGTTTCATCTTGACGTCGTGTCTGCTGATCAGCCCTTGGGTTGAACTCCAATGCCTCGCCAACGAAGGGGGCCAAGTCGCTGAAAGTTCGACGACAGTTCGCGCCACGCATCATTTGGATTGGTCCGGCGCCGGCGACCAGGCCAACCAACTCCGTGTGTCCCAGCATGACGGCGTGGTGTCATTTTTAACTCTGGGAAACGATCCGTTCTTTCGCTTTGAGTTGCCCCGGCTGCCGGCGACCGAGCGAGATTGGATGCTTGAACTGGACTACTTCTGCCCCGACGGGATCCGGGGAATCGAGTGGCGAAGCGGTCGCGGGATTCATCGGCCCGCCGCCACCTCGCTGCCTTCAATGCCCAACGCCGAGGGCTGGACGAAGTACGCGTTCTCGCTCAACGAACTGGCGCCCGGTGTGATCGACAGCGATACCGCAGTTCCGGTCCGCATCGATTTGGGCAGTCGATCGGGGATTCAGTTGCAAGTGCGCGGCGTCGTCGTTCGACCGATGAATGATGCGGAACTTCGGCAACGCGAGGAAGCCGCCGAACGGAAGTTGCAGAAAACCGCATTGGCCCATCGGATCAACGATTATCGGCTGCGTCGCTGGCCGGCGAAGATTGATTCGATCGACTTTGACGGCGAGCGGATTCAGGTGGCGGGAACACTTTCGCCATCCACGGTGGTTCGCTCGGCGTTCTTGATCGCGCGGCATCCCGATTCTGTTTCCGCCGATCCGCCGACGACCGGGGAGTTGTCGCAACGCTGGCCGGTCACCATCGATCAGGAGGGCCGGCGATTGACGGCGCGGATTGATTCACCGGTCGGCGCGTCCTGGTTGGACGCCGGGGTTCGGTTTCAGCTGTTTCAGCAAACCGACGATGCCGCGACGTCGACGCGACCGACGCCGATTTCTGCAGCCCGTTATCGGGACTTGAATCCTGACGCCGACGTCCCGCCAGCGAAGACACTTTCGGCCGCCAAGGGTCTGACGTGTATCACCTCACGTTTCTCGCCGGATCAACTACGCGCCCTCGGGATCCAGCACGCCTCGGTCAACATCGTCGTCAGCGGATTGGTCAGCGAAACGGCGCGTCCCGGATGGGAACCGTTCGAAATCAACGGGCGGACTTGGTGGAGCAACCAGCCGCGACTGCGGCAACAAGACCGTGACATTCGAACCGCGACCGACGCCGGCGCCGTCGTCGCGGGCATATTGCTGATCCCGACCTCGTCACGCGGACGGTCCCCGATCGCCCACCCCGAATCAACGGACGCGGGCACCTACGCGATGCCGAACTTGACCGATCGGCAAGCCGTCGCGCGCTACTGTGCCGCACTGCACGTGCTCGGCCAGCGTTACAGCGGAAACGATTCGGCACACGGCCGGGTGGATCACTGGATTGTGCACAACGAAGTCGATTACGGGTGGCAGTGGACCAACATGGGTGAGCAACCCATTGAGGTCTTTCTGGATCACTACGTCCGGTCGATGCGGTTGGTCGATGCGGTGACCCGGTCATTCAATCCCCACGCACGCGCGTTCATCTCTTTGACCCATCGCTGGAATACGACCGACAACCAACACTGGAGAACCTACGCGCCAAAAGAGTTGCTGGAACGATTGATCCATGACAGCCGACTCGAAGGCGATTTTCCCTGGGGTGTCGCCTATCATCCATATCCGCAAAGTCTTTGGAAAGCCGACTTCTGGAACGACACACAGGTGTCCGACGATCTTGAGACCCGATTGATCACGATCAAGAACTTGCAGGTTCTCGATCGTTTCATGCACCTACCATCGAGTCGAACCGTCGACGGTCGGCTTCGTCCGGTGATCTGTAGCGAGCAGGGATTTCACGCCGACGAGGATGATCCAAAACAGCTCCGCACCCAGGCCGCCGCGTTGCTGCTGACTTGGAAGAAACTCCGCCAATGTCCGTCCATCATCGCCTTTGATTACCACCGGCCCAGTGACCATCCCAATGAAGGAGGGCTGCGATTGGGGCTGCGCGGTTTGCCGAGTCAAACGAACCCGCTGGGCGCCGAAAAACCCGCCTGGGACGTTTTCTCAGCCATCGGAACCGACCGCGAGGCGGAGATGATCCGCCGCTACCAGTCGGAATGGGAAGGGGACGTGGGGGAGTGAGAGTTGGTGTGCAGGCTTCAGCCGCCCCGTCTTGCTGCTTCGCAGCGGGTGCTACCCCGATAGGGCTACACTCCAGCCATCATACCGGGCTATCCATCGAAAATAATACCCGCGGATAGCAGCGCGAACCCACGGATGACAGGGTGCAAAGAATCCGTGGGTTCGCGCTGCCATCGGTGGGCTGGTAATCGTTTCATTGTTCCGCAAGTTGCAGCCTAAACTTTTCCGCGGCACCCTCAATCTAAAAGTTGCCGGAGCACTAAATCCGTCAACTCAAACACTTAGCGTCATGCAGACTGGGATTCTACATCGCCACCGAAACCACCACCTGCACCGGTAGGTGATCACTGGCGAAACGCCCCTGGTCGGTCTTGGGGTTGTCAACGGCTAACCGCAGTACATCGACTGAGCGGACGAAGACGTGATCGATGATGCGATCGGGCGCGATCTTGCTGAAGCCGTTCCAGGTGCTGGTCGGTCCGGTCGGCTTGGACTTGCTGGCCTCTCGCGCATCGGTCAACGCCGAAGCGATGGCGTTGTACGGCTCCGAATCGATGAGGCAATTGAAGTCGCCCATCAGTAGGATCGGCAAATCTTGGGGCAACTTGCCCAGACGCTCGGCCAACAGTTTCCCACTTTCGGCCCGCGCTTTCGCGCCCCGATGATCGAAGTGAGTGTTTGCAACATACAACTCGGCGCCGTTTCGTCGGTCGCGAAAATGAATCCAGGTGCATGTCCGGGGCAATGCCGCGTCCCAGCCTTTGACACCGACCGATTCGGGAGTCTCGCTCAGCCAAAACGTTCCTTTGTCGAGCACCTCGAACTTGTCTTGACGATAAAAGATCGGCGCGTGCTCCCCGCCGCTTTTCCCATCGTCGCGACCGACGCCGTAGGAATCAAAGCCTGGCAGCCCCGCTCGCAATTGGGCGAACTGGGGTTCGGTGACTTCTTGCAGGCCGATGATGTCGTTGCGACTGCAATACTCAATCACGGACTCCTGGCGATTGGGCCAGACGTCTTTTCCGTCACCCGGGTTGGCGAAGCGGATGTTGTAGGTTGCGACTTTCAACGAGTCGGTTTGCCCATCGGCAGGAGCTTGGGCGATCGACAAAGACGTGGTCGATGTAAGAAGCGATAGAAACAACAGTGATCGAAACATAGAACGCTACGGGGACTCGGGGAACTCAGCTCGGAATCGCCGGATCAACGCTTGGGCATCCGCCGGCACGACGTACAGCTTACCTCGGATGTGTTTTGTCTGCCCCGGCGCCAAACCGCCGATACGAAAATCATTATGCATGCACGTGATCACGCCTTGAAAGATCTCCTGGAAGGGGTGCCAGGCGACCGCCAAAATCATTTTCTCGTCGGCGGAGTAGCATCCGGTCAAGCCGCTGGAGGGAACGACATCACTGAGCGGACGCGGATTGACGTCGTCGCGGTCGACGTGGTCGGGGGCGTAGACTTGGCCGGGGACGTAGCGAGCCTCCAACGCCCATGGCGATGTCGGAAGTCGGATCAGTTTTCCGTCCACCATCAGAAAACACTTTTTGATGTAGGGCGGATAGACGGCACGGGCGTTGGCAGGATCCGCGCCGGTGAAACGGTCCACCCGCATGCAGGGCTGCGCCCAATGGGCCTCGGACGCCTTGTCGGTCGGGTTGGTCGCCGTCAACTCAAACGTCACTTCGTCTTCGCCGGCGAGGATTACATGATCGACGATCACACCGTCGACCAGTGTGTCACGAATTTCGATTCGTTTGCGATCCGGCGTTGCCTTGACTAACTCACTGGTGTGCTTGATCACCGTTTCACTCCAGTCTCGATCGGTCGATCCGGGACGGCAATAGGCTTCCAGATAGTGTGTGCGAATGAAGTCGCCGGGGAGGTTTGGACCGTGGACGTCCAGGTAGCGGCCATCCCATTGGATCGTCAGCCCGGTCGCGGGGAGCTCAGCCCGGATCGTCAAGGTGTGGGGTGTGATGAGAAACGACACAAGTGCGGCAAGAAGAATCCGTAGCATCGTGAATTGCCTGGGGTATGGAGTGAACGCGATTGCATCGATGATCCTGGAATGACAAATCTGGAAGCCTAGCCCAAGATTGGTTCGACGATTTCTCCGTGCACGTCGGTCAAACGAAAACGACGGCCTTGATAGCGATAGGTCAGCCGTTCGTGGTCGATGCCCAACAAATGCAGAATCGTGGCTTGAAAATCATGCACGCTGACCCCATCGGCGGCCACGCGGAATCCGAATTCGTCGGACTCCCCATACGTGACGCCGGGCTTGATCCCGCCGCCGGCCATCCACAGCGTGAACACATAGGGATGATGGTCGCGGCCCCAACGTTCGGTGTCTTCGATTTTTCCTTGCAAGAACGGAGTGCGGCCGAATTCGCCGCCCCAAATCACCAGCGTGTCGTCCAGCAACCCACGCTGTTCCAAGTCTTTGACGAGCGCTGCCGAAGGAGCGTCGGTGTCACGACATTGGATTTCCAATTGGCTATTCAGGTTTCGATGCTGGTCCCAGCCGGCATGCATCAATTGGATGAAGCGGGTGCCGCGTTCGGCCAGTCGACGCGCGATCAAGCAGTTGTAGGCAAACGAGCCCTTGCGTGTGACGTCGGGGCCGTACATCGCGAGCGTCGACTCGGATTCCGTCGACAGATCGGTCAACTCCGGTACCGAGGCTTGCATCCGATAGGCCATTTCATACTGTTTGATCCGCGTCGCGATTTCCGGGTCGCCGACCACATCGAGTTGTCCTTGATTGAGCACGGCGAGATCGTCCAACATGCCCCGGCGACGATCACGATTCATCCCCGGCGGATCCGACAGATACAGCACCGGATCGCCGCTGCCACGAAATTTGACGCCTTGATGCACCGTCGGCAGAAAACCGCTGCCCCAGTAATAGTCGTAAAAGATCTGTCCACACGACGCTTCCTTGTCGCGTGAGGTCATGGCGACAAACGCAGGCAGTTCTTCGGTTTCGCTGCCCAGACCGTAGCTGAGCCAAGCTCCCATGCTCGGCCGGCCGGGGCGTTCATCGCCGGTCAAAAAATAGGTGATCGCCGGTGCGTGATTGACCTGCGTCGTGTGCATCGATTTGATGAAACACAACTTGTCAGCAATCTTTGCCGTTTCGGGAAGAAAACTGGAAACCGTCGCGCCGCTTTGCCCGTGACGGGCGAACGTCGTGATCTCTTTCAGACAGGGACGCGCGGTTTGGCCGCCGGTCATCGTGCTGAATCGGGCACCGCCGACGACCGAATCGGGGATCTGTTGGCCGTGCAGCTTGGTCAACATCGGTTTGTGATCAAACAGATCGACGTGCGACGGCGCACCGTTCTGGAGCAAATAAATCACCCGCTTTGCCTTGGCCGGATAGTGCGGCAACGTCGGCAATCCGCCCGCACCACTGGCGGCGCGGTTCCCCAATAACGTCGCCAAGGCCGCCAGCCCGACGCCGGTCCCGGCCGAACCGAAAAACTGGCGACGCGTCTGATGAATCGGATGTAGATCAATTAAAGAGGTCATCAACAATGCTTTTTGGCGACGAGTGAGATGAATGGCACGGGCATACGTGNNAGATGAGGGCCCGTAGGCTCGCGCCAAACGGCTGATATTCGTTTGACATCAGCCGGTTCGCGCCAGCGTCCGGGCCCCCTCATTCATGTTAACTTAGCGGTATTGGGCTTTAGCCGCCCGGTGTCGCTGCTCCGCAGCGAGAGGAATCGCCTCAAGGCTAAACACCAACGGTAGCTTCATCCCGTGCCATTGGCGACGACATTACTGTTTCGACAACGTTTCATCCAGGTTCAACAGGATGGAACAGACGACGGTGTAGGCGGCATGCTCGGCGGGGTCGAGTTGTGGATCACGCGGCGACTGTCCCACCGACAGCAACTGCAACGCGTCTTCGGGGTTGGATGCAAAATCGCCGCGCAGTTGTTCGACGCGGTTTTTCAAAACCGTCAATTCCCGGTCCTTGGGTTTGCGCGCCGTGGCCAATCGAAACGCGTAACCCAAGCGTGCTGTTTGTGACTCTTTTTCCTGAAGCACTCGCTGGGCCATCATCCGGGCCGATTCGACAAACGTGGTCTCATTGAGTGTCGTCAGCGCGTGCAGCGGCGTATTGGTCCGGGTCGGTTTGACTTCACACGTTTGTCGTTTGGCTCCGTCAAAAAACATGGTCGGCCCGACGATTCGGCGCCAAAAGATGTACAGGCTGCGGCGGTAAAGTTTTTCGCCGGAGTCGGGGGTGTAGCGGATCTTTCCGAACGTGGCTTCCGCCCAAATCCCCTCGGGTTGATACGGCTTGACCGCGGGCCCGCCCAGTTCGGGGCTCAACAGGCCGCTGACCGACAACGCTTGATCGCGGAGCATCCAGGAGGGAAGTCGGTAGCGCGGCGCCCTGGCAAACCACTTGTTTTGTGGGTCGGACTGAAGCGAGGCCTGGCTGAGCTTTGATGATTGTCGATAGGTCGCACTCATCACAATCAGCTTGTGCAGTTGTTTGACGTTCCACCCGCTTCGGACAAAGTGGGTGGCCAGCCAGTCCAGCAGGTCGGGATGGGTCGGGCGATCGCCTTGCAAACCAAAATCTTCCGTGGATTCGACGATGCCGCGTCCGAAGAACGTTTGCCAATAACGATTCACGGTCACACGGGCGGTCAGCGGATTGGCCGGGGACACCAGCCAGCGGGCGAGCGTCAAACGGTTGCGTGGGGCGTCGCCCGGCAGGGGCGGAAGCGCCGCCGGCGTGCCGGGTTGCACGGCCACGTCGGTCGGCTTGTCGTAGCCCCCGCGTTCCAAGATCAGCGTCTGGCGACGCCGATCACTCGGCAAGTCATCCATCACCATCACCGTGACCGCTTGCTTCTCCAATGCGGCAAGTTGTTTGTTCAGCTGATCACGCCGGGGCGCAAGGGTCTTCCATTGGGGCCAGTGATTGGACCGGAAGTGTTCTCGCAAGACGTTGCGCTGATCCGGCGTTTGTTTCTGTGGCTCTGTCTTGACCGCGGCGACCACTTCGGTCGGCAATCCGAAAACCGATTCGTTGGTCTTGTTGAAATAAAAACCGCCGATCCCTCCGGTGTTGACGATCTTGATCAGCAATTCGTTCTCGCCGGGCTCCAATTCAATCTGCAACCGCTCTTGATCGGCGGCGGCCGCCCTGGCGGTAAACTTCGCCAGCACTTCTTTGCCGCCGAAGAAGACTTTGATGGCGTCGTCGCTGCCGAGAGACAATTGGATCGTGCGTTTGGAGGATGATTCGATCTTGCGATAGAAATACGTCGCGCCGACGGTGTCCGGCAAGGGCTGCACGACGCCGTCTTTGATGTCATCACGCTTTGTCCAGGTGAGCTCGCCGACGGTTGAGGCAAGCTCGACACCGGATTCGGGGCCGAGATCCTGGTCAAAGGCCCGGCGGCCGTCGGCGGGGATCGGTCCCAATTGCCACCAGGGTCCCAGTTCGGCCGAACCGCTGTCGGACGCCAGCTTGGCACGCAACTCGATTTCCCATGCGGCTTGATCGTTGTCCAAGTCGGGGCGCGGTGCCGACAGTTCCGCTTCAATCGATCGCAGTTCCGCCGCGACGTCCTCTCGCCGCCGACGTTGATCCTCGTCCAGGTAGTTCAACACCGGCGCCGTCTTGCCGCGGCCGCTGCGTCCCGTTTCCGAGGTGTTGTCGAAGAACGCATAGAATTGAAAGTATTCCTTCAGCGAGATCGGATCGAATTTGTGGTCGTGACAACGACAGCACGTCATCGTCAAACCCAGCCACACGGTGCCGGTCGTTTCCGCTCGATCGAAGACGTTTTCGACACGCGTCTCTTCGGCGATCCGTCCGCCTTCTCCGTTGAACATGTGATTGCGATTGAAACCCGTCGCCAAAATCTGTTCGGGCGTCGGGTCGTCCAGCAGATCGCCGGCGAGCATTTCGATCGTGAACTGGTCGAAGGGCATGTTGGCGTTGAGCGCATCGACCAACCAGTCACGCCACGGCCACATGGTCCGTGTCGGGTCGCCTTGAAAGCCGTCGGTGTCGGCGTAGCGGGCGGCGTCGAGCCACTCCCACGCCATCCGCTCGCCGTAGCGTGGCGAGGCCAACAGTCGATCGACCAACCGTTCGTACGCGTCATCGGATTGGTCGGCCAAAAACGCGTCGACTTCTTGCGGAGTCGGCGGTAACCCGGTCAAGTCCAAGGTGACGCGGCGAATCAATGTTTCGCGATCCGCTTCCGCTTGCGGCGAGAGTCCCGCCAAGATTGCGCGGGCTCGGATGAACCGATCGATTTCATTCCGTGACCACGACGACGGGTCATCCGGAACATCGGGCATCTGGGGAGGGACAAACGACCAATGTTCCGACCAAGTGGCACCCGATTCGACCCACGCTTGCAAGATCTTTTTTTCCCGCTCGGTCAAGGTGAGCTTCGAATCCGGCGGAGGCATGACTTCGTCGGGATCACTCGACAGCACTCTCCTCAGCCCTTCACTGTTCTCCGGGTCGTGGGGGACAAACGCGGCGTACCCCCCCAGATCAGCCCGCGCCCCCTCGACGGTGTCCAACCGCAAGTCCGCTTCACGGGTCGCTTCGTCGGGACCGTGGCACTGGAAACATTTGTCCGAAAGGATCGGGCGGACTTGGGAATCAAAGTCGACATCGGCAGCAGCGACGTGATCAACAGTGACGTCAACAACACTGCTCAGCTGGGTGAGGAAGGTGACCAGAATGGTGCAGAACAGGCGATACATGAAAGAGCGGTGGGCGTTCCGGGCGTAGGGCTACGCCGTGAACGATTTGTTAGCGGCAGGGCGCGAGCCCTCCGGTGTTTTGGCAAAGTTGCGCAAGCCGGAGGGCTCGCGCCCTGCCGCTACAACCTCGTCAAACACAGGAAATAAATCGTTCCGGGCGTAGGGCGTGGGGAGGAAAGATTCTATTGTAGCTTAGCGGACAACCGGATGTTCAGCGAATCGATTCAACGGCGAAACGCGAACCTCGGTTCGTCGTCCGATGTCCTGGAGGGATCAATTCTGTTTCGAGCCGGATGGACCTGGTGACCAGGCCGTGACGTATGTTCCGTGATTACCTCCAATTACCGCTGCCAGTGCGGATCCTGTGCTTGGGATCGCTGATCAACCGCGCCGGTTCGTTCGTGTTGGTGTTTCTGTCGATCTACGCGAGCGAACAACTCGGGTTCGGCGTGCCGTTTGCCACCGCGTGTATCGGCGTGCTGGGCTTGGGCTCAATGGCCGGTTCGTTGCTCGGTGGGCATTTGGCTGACAAAGTTGGACGGCGCGGCGTGATGTTGCTGGCATTGTTCGGCGGGGCGGCCATCTTGTTGTTTCTGTCGACGGTGACCCACCGTTGGTTGTTCATGCTATCGGTCGGGGTGTTTGCCTTGGTGGCCGACCTGTATCGGCCGGCCGCGGCGGCGATGATCGGTGATTTGGTTTCGATCGATCGTCGACCGCATGCGTTTGCGTTGATGTACATCTCGATCAATCTGGGTTTCGCCATCGCACCGCCGATCGGCGGGCTGCTGGCCGGCTACTCGTTCGAGTGGCTGTTTTGGATCGATGCCGCTTCGATGATCATGTACGGGGGGATCATTGCGCTGACGATCGAAGAAACGCATCCTCGTCGAGTGTCTGTCGAAGCGGAACCTTCGCGGTCGCCGCGAGCATCTTGGATCGTGTCAGTCAGAACGATCGGATTGGATCTTCCGTTCCTGTCGTTTTGTATCTCGACCTTGTTGATTGCGTTGGTGTTTGTGCAAGGCTTGTCCACGTTGCCGATCTACATTCGGCAATTGGGTTACAGCAACCTGCAATTCGGATTGCTGATGTCCGTCAACGGGTTGTTGATCGTGGTCCTTCAGTTGCCGCTGACGCATTGGTTGTCACGTTTCAACGCGATGACGATCGTGTTGATCGGCGGCGTGTTGATCTCGATCGGGTTCGGGCTGACGGCCACCGGCAGCGGTCTGGTCTTTGTCGCGGTGTGCATCGCGATTTGGACGTTGGGGGAGATTCTTCAGGCCCCGTTCAATCAGGCGATCGTCACCGACATGGCGCCGGACGAATTGCGTGGCAGCTATCTGGGAATTTTTACGATGTGCTACGCATCCGCGTTAACGATCGGTGCTCCGATCGGTGGAGCGGTGTTGTACCGATTCGGGCCCACGACACTGTGGACCGGCACGTTTGTCGTCGCGATGATGGCGGTGGCGGTGTACGGCTTGATCTACGCATCGGTGACGCGTCGTGTGACGAGAGTGGGATAGGCATCTTGCCTGTCAGGTGCGGATTGACAGGCTGGAAGCCTATCCCACTGTTGGCAAGCTGGAAGCTTACCCCACTTGGCCGAGGTGTTGGCGGAGCCGCCGGAGGATGCGGCTGCGTGTTTGCCGAACCGTCGCCGCAGTGATGTCGAACTCTTCGGCGACGGTTGCCGACGGGATCTCGTCGATGACCGCACGCTCGAAGATTCGCCACGTTTTGTCTGCGAATTCGTGGCGGATCTGTTTTAATCCCCTGGCGAGTAGTTCGTCGAGTTGATCGTCACCGGTCGGCTCTTCGTCGGGGATGGTAACCGGATCGGGAATGTCGCTGAGTGTTCGAAACGCCGTGCTTCCCCCATCGGCTCGGACGTGTCTCGCGTCGGCTCGGTGACGGTCCTTTGCCTTGTTGGACGTGATCGTCCACAACCACCCCCGGAATGAACCGCTGGTGTGCTTCGTTTCGAATTTTCCGATCGATCGCGCCACCGCGGCGAAAACCTCTTGAGTGCAATCGGCGGCGGCATGGGGATCCAACCCACAGCGACCGCACCAATGTGCGATCAAGGGGCCGTACAGATCCACCAGTTCGCTCCAGGCCAACGGGTCACGCTCCCGGGCGCGACCGAGCAGGCTGGTTCGTGTAGCGTGTGAATCGGCGTTTTGAGAAACCACTGTCACACCCGGATCGTTCTAGGAAATAGCGGACCAATTGCGTGCATCAGTCTAAATGATGTTAGCATCGAATTGTCACACACTCCACCAACGGCTGTCACCCCATCATGATCATGGCCAAGACCGACGCTTGTTTGAAAGCCAGTACGCTGCGTGATTACCTGGGCGGCTCCGTGGACGAACACCAGTCCGCCGCGATCGAATCGCATCTGGCGGTCTGTCAATCGTGCGAAGAAACGCTCGCATCGCTGGAGGGTGAAGGCGACACGATGGTGCGACGGCTTCGCGCCGGATCGGGGGCAACCGCCGAATCGACTCCGCTGGATCCCGTCGTGCAGAATGCCTTGGAGTCGTCGCGGATGCTCATCGGCGAAGACCAATCCAGCCACTTCAATCCCGCTAACGCAATGCTGGAACCGGGCAAGCGGATCGGGCCCTACGAGTTGCTGCGGCCGATCGGCCGAGGCGGCATGGGGACCGTCTACCTGGCACGTCATCGAGACCTCGGAAAACAGGTGGCGATCAAGGTGCTGCCGGCCGCGCCCAGCGGTAACGACCAACGATTGGAGCGTTTCTTGCGTGAGATCCGCGCGGCCGGAAGTTTGGAACACGCCTCGATCGTCAACGCGACTGATGCGGGGCAGCACGACGGCGTTCACTACTTGGCGATGGAATACATCGACGGATTGGATCTCAGCCAGATCGCCCGTGCGGTGAAACTCTCGGTCGCCGACGCGTGTGAGGTTGTGCGTCAGGCCGCGCTCGGATTGGCATACGCCCACGCCGAAGGCATCGTGCACCGAGACATCAAACCCTCGAATCTGATGTTGCGCCGCGATGGAGAGGTGAAGATTCTGGACTTCGGGCTCGCACAGATGAGCCGCTGGGACGGCGAGTTGGCCGAATTGACGACGGTCGGTCAGCTGATGGGAACGCTGGATTACATGTCACCCGAACAAGCCGAGCAGCCGACCGCGGTCGACTATCGGGCCGATCTGTATTCACTCGGTGCGACGTTGTTCCGTCTGCTGGTCGGCCGTGCCCCGCTGGCAGCCGCCCCCGATCTGTCGCCTTTGGCAAAACTGCGATTGCTGGCCAACCATCGGCCGCCCCGGCTCGATACGTTGCGTGATGATTTGCCGCCCGAGCTAGTCGAATTGACCGCCAGTCTGTTGTCCGCCGCCGACCAGCGGCCGGCCAGTGCGTCGCACGTGGCCGAGGCGTTGTCGCAGTTTTGCATCGGATACGATCTGGCCGCGTTGGTCCACGACGCATCGAACGAAATGCCGCGTGACTCGATTCCCGAGCCTCCAACCGGCCCCGCGACACGGACGTTGTCCGCGGCTGGTCGACAACCCCCACCGCGTCGTCGCTGGTGGATCGCCGTCGCTGCGCTGCCGCTGCTCTTCATGGCGGGGATTGCGATCATCCTCAAGACCAACGAGGGGCAACTGGTGATCGAATCGGAAGTCGACGATGTCTCGGTCCGTCTGATCCAAGACGGCCAGCCGGCCACGCAACTCAACGTCGAACCCGGCGTCAATACGACGCGTTTGCGATCAGGTTCTTACCAGGTAGTCTTGGGTGCGGGCAGCGATCAAGTGACGATCGACAAGGGAACGATTGTGATTCGACGCGGCGAGACCTCGATCGCACGGATCCGCCAAACGAAGGATTCACAATCACTGGCGGTCGCCGCACAACCTGGCCCGAGTGATTTCATCGCCGCGTTCAAGGACCGCTCGCCGATCCCCGCAGCGGACCAACCGTTGCGGCCGGGGCAACGATTGAAACTGACGTCGTCGGCCGCCAAAGAGCTTGAAATGGAGTTGACGGTGATGGCCGATGCGACGATCAAGCCGCCCTTGCTGGGGGTCGTCTCGGTGCGCAACCAAACGCTCCAACAGGTCGAAATGAAACTCAACCAGGCGTACAAGAAATGGTACGCCGAACCCGCGGTCGAGCTGTTCATGCATTTCGATGCGCCTCGAACGGGCAGCCCCATTGGCTTGCCCGGACCGCCCCACCTTCCGCTCGGAACACCGGCCGGAGCAATCACTCTTCACGGCGCCGAAAAAGTCCCCGTCTATGAAGGTCAAACGCTGCAGCAATGGTTGAACGTTATCGAGACCGAACGCGAGGCGGCTCGGGTGAAAGCGGCCATGCAAGCCGTGTCGGCCTTGGCGACACCCGCCGATGCCACAGCCGTGATCGACATCCTGATCTCCAATCATGAACGAATTTCCAAGATCGATGTCGCCCGCGTCTTAGGGATCGTGATCGCCGAGGACCAATTGGCGAGGTTCCTGATCGAACAGCTTAATAGTGGCGATCCGCAGTGGGCTGCAAAAATGATCGATGCCAGTCGGATCGCAAGCGACGATCTCAAAACACACGAAGCGATTTGTCGCTGGATTCTGCAGAGTGTGCTGGTCCCCGACGGCAGGCTTCCACTGGTCAACGAGGCACGTGATTACTGCCTGGCGATCGGCTCGAATCCCGACTACGACGAAACGTTGCGGAAACAACTGCGTGACCGTCTTCGCGAAGTGTCGCTCTCGGATGCCCCCCTGATCTCGCCGATGTTTTGGTTGGGCAATTGGGGCTGGGAAACGGACGGCGGTTGGACCGGCGAATTAATCTTCGACGTGTGCAAACGATTGATTGACGATGAGGAAACAGAGCCGGTCGAGTTGTCCGCGGCACTTGCGGTCCTGCGGCTGAAACAGGACAAACATCTAGAATTCGCGTCGCGCGTCAGTGGTGATGAATCATTGGCCGCGGCAATCGTCAAACGGTTTGAAGCGTCCAACCGCTTGCAGTGGAGCAATGCGTATCCGCCGCTCGGCCAGCCTTACTTCAACGGGCACGTGCCCGGTCAATTCGCGGTGCGGAATCACCCTGAAAGCTGGGTGAAGTTAATCAGTGTCAGCTCACCGCGTGATTGTCGGCACACCGATCCGATCGTGGAATTAATGCGGTTGGTGCGGCCATTGCGATTGGCCAAAACACTCACGCCGCAGTTGGAACGACTGCAGAAAGAAACGGCCAGCGGCTACAACACGGTGCAACAACTCTTCAAACAGAGCGACCTGAGCGCCGTTTCGGTCGACTGGGAATCGATGACGCCCGCACAAGTCCGTTGGAAGCGGAGCAAAGCGGATTCCAACGAACTCACGACGGATGACCTGCCAACTCGCCAAGACTGGTTCGATGCGTATGTCCACATCCACGCCAGCGATTTGCTCGGTCAGCAGTAGTGCATGCCTTACCATGCCGTTTCGGCAGCGATTTTTCGGTAGGTTTCGATCGCCCGGTCGTACGTCTCTCTCGCTTCGGGGCGTTCGTCTTCGGCGATGAATCGCTCGCGGTTTTTCCACAACAAGTGAATCGTCTCCTCGCACCAGCGGGCACTGGCGCGGGACGCCCGAATCGGCTTTTGATCGACGATCACGTTGACGGGGTTGGTGTGCAGTTGGGGGAATTGGCGCAGCGCCACCCAGCTGCTCTGCGTGATCGGGACGCCAAACTTCAAGTCGTGAATCTGGCCGTCGGCGGGAATCTCACGTGAATCGACCACGTTGCCGTTGACGATGACTTCCACCGTTCGGTTCCCGCCGCGCTGGATTCCGGAATCACGCGGCGCGTGCAACAGTCGAGTGTCACCGACGACCCGGCGCCCGCCCGACGGCATGATTCCGCCGTACGCGACCGCATTGGGCTGTTCGGCCGCGAACGCGACTTTGGCTTCGATCGACACCGACGCGGGGGCATCCAGTGAAACATCGTCGTTGCCGGGTGTCTGGCCATTGACCGAGAAGTTCAACGCGTGGGCGAACCCATCGGACACATAAGACTGGCCTCGCCGCAACCCTTCGCACCAGTTGTCAAAGTTAAAGTTCTGGGGATCGCCCAGTTGAACATACACCCGCCCTTGGCCGACTCGTCGGCTGCTCATGCAGGGGAAATCGGTTTCGCCACTCAGTTTTAACGGGAACCCGCAATTGAGCAGGTGATACCAGGTGTTCCATTCCGGAATGCGTTCGGTGTCCATCGCGCTGATGAAATCGCAAACGCCCTCGGCCGTGCTGACGCAGATTTCCATCGCGCCGGCGCCGTTCATTTCCGGAACGCACCAATTGGGGATCTCATCAGCCGCGGCGTTAATCGTTTGGGAGAGCTCGCTCAAGTCCAGCTTTCCATTGCCGTCGATGTCCGTCTTCGCAAACGGTTTGGGCAGCAGCGTGTTTGACGTTTCCGAATGGCTCAGGAACTGGTCCTGGTCACGATCGTAGCGCCGGATCATCCGCTGTGCCGCGGCGCCGGGGTTGACGTGCATCGCCGAGTGCGGGTAGCCGGTCACGCCGCCTTGCTGTTTGGCCCAACGCATGACGGGAACCGTCCACGTCGGCCAGCCCCTGTCCTTGGTGCCATCGGATCCGGGATAGGTTTGGTCATTTAACCGCAACAGACAAACGTGTCCGAGCGCCGCCGATCCAAAGCCGCTGATTTCTAAGTCGTACTTCAGGATCGTCGTCGGCTCGCTGATCGTGTCGGCGATCGGCGAAAAATAGCGGCGCTGGTATTCGAAGCATGGTCCCCAGGTGAGCACGCAACCGACGTTCAACCCCTCGCCCTTGACCTGGGCAAACATGTCGCGGGGCGTGACGCCTTGCGTCGGGTTGTCGTAGTGCGAACAACCGGCGCCATGGATGTGATGGTCGCCGCAATAAAATCCAAACTCCATCGGGTTGACCCAACGCTGAAGTCGAAGTGACAGTTCATCGCCCGTTAGATCCTGTCGCGCAACGGTTGTCGTGATGTTCTTGTACTCGGGACCTCGGTTGTAAGTCACTTCCAGCTCAACGTCGGGCAACAAAACCGTGCCGCCGTCGGCGCGATAGATCTGGGGTTGAAAGAAAAAATCCGGTGCCAGCCGTTTCATTTGCGGCGGATACACATGGCCCAATTTGTCGCGAAACGTCAATCGTGCGGTGGTCGGCGTGCCGTCAAAATCCCTGATCCGCAGCTTGATCGGCCTGGCCGGCTGGACGTCAAACAAGACGGGCAACTCGCCGCGGAATCCGATGTCCTGGGTTCCGGCACCGACGTCAAAGCCGATCGTGGCTTCGCGCTTACCGCTTTCGCTGCAATAGATCATCGCCAACGCGTATTCCACTTCCAGACCGCTCAACTGCGGAGACATCGGTTGGGCATGGAACATTTCAAGTTCCAGGAAACGATCGGAGGCGCGATCGATGTTCTCGTTCTCTTTGAGTTCGGTTTGCGCCTGACGCTTTAAAATCGCCTCCGCCGCGCCGGCATAGACGGGACCGGCTTGCGGGCTCATGATGCGCAGCGAACGAGTCACGGTGCTGTTGTTGAGCACCTTGACGAGGTGACAGGTGAAACCGGATTGTTGCAGTCGAGCCGGCGCCGGCCCACGCGCGACTTTGACTCGCACTTCCGGATTCAACGAAACCACGAACAGCACGTGGTCATCGAGAATCTCCTGCAACGCTTCCGCATCGCGCTGTCTCGCGGCCGCGCGAAGCGAACGCGCGATGTCGTCGTCGAGGGGCTGCCCCAGATACTCCAGTGCCTCGATCACTCGGGTGATGTTGGCGCCCAGGGGCTGCCCATCGACCGGCACTCGGGGAACCGATTCGGCGGCGAATGCACTGGCCGCAAGCAGCGTCAGGCAGATCGTTGATATGATTGCTTTCATGGTGGTTCAACGTTAGTTATGCAATGAGCTTGTGCCTGGCCGTTGGCGAGGACATAGGTGTTGGTGTTTAGCCTTTAGGCGATTTTCGGTCGCTGCTACGCAGCG
>NZ_JANZKV010000156.1:0-4354 GCF_025060895.1 Stieleria sedimenti
CGACTCCCCGACCACCATCCCCGCCGCTTTGCACTGCGCCGCGACTTGTCGGATCTTGGCGACATGTTCATCGTCCAAGGTGACGATCACCGTTTTCATTTTCGACATCGTTTGCTCCGGATTGGACGATCGCGTGTGCGATCGTGACGGAGATCGTATTCTAGTGCTCCAACCACCTTTCATGTTGCGGTTGCGATTGTCGAGCGGAAAAGAGGTCAGGTACCAAAAACCAAATGGCCCGAAGGATGCTTCGCATTTTTGGTACCTGACCCCTTTTCCGAGGCACTCTAAATCTAAACGTTGACAAAGCACTCGAGTTTTCGCGGGTGGAGATTCCCCGTCACTCTAAAACGCACGCGACCAACTGGCAATAATCGAATAGTCCGTCTCCAACTGGATTCCGTCCAGGTCTTGTGCCAACGTAGGCACGATTTCCAAGTTCAGGTAATTGCCGTTCCAGTTCAACTGGCCACCGATCCCCAGGTTGTACCAGTATCCGCCGCGAAAACTTTCCACGTTGGTGCTGATCCCTGCTAAGCCCGCACGCGTTAGCAAGGGGCCACACGGCGCCCCTCGCTGACGCGTCGGGCTAAGGTGACCGCATTGAACTCGGACGATCGACTCAATCAACTAGCCTCAAGTAGACAGTGCGACAAAATGTTCGCGAGCATACCGCTACTCCGATGTTCTTGCCAAACTCGGGTCGACTTATCGGCGGACTGTTTGCTATAGCCACCAGGGTGGTGCCAAAATCCGGCACCGGGGCTTCCAGGGATTGGACAGCCAAACTTCGCAAAACACCGTATCTTTCCGAGTCTGTCGAGACTGAGACAGCCCGGTCGCAACGGTTAGCCATTGACGCAGGACGGATTCGACTGATGGGCGTGATCTTCGGTTTACCGGTTGTTTCGATTTTCATCTTCATCGCCGCAGGGCTGCTGCTCGGGCATTTGTTCTGGTACCGAGACACCAGTGGCTTGGACCGCAGGGTGCGTGAACTCGAGGACGAGCTTGCCGCGGCGGGCGGCGATTCATCCAGCCAACACGGCGAGCTGCTTTCGCTGCAGCGGTCCTTTGACGAACAACGTGGCGATCTGGAACGCGCCCGCGAGGAAGCCGCGTCGCTGCGTCAAGAAAACGCGACGCTGGAAGCATCCATCGAACTGACCCGAGACAACGCGGCCCTCGAAAACAGTGACTTGCAGCGCGCCGAAGAACAATTGCAAGCGTTGCGAGACGAATACAATGCGTTGAAAGCGGAGCATGAACAGACGCTCGCAGACAGGCATGCTGCGGAGCTGCGTATCACGGCCAATGAAACCGCGGCTTTGGAAGCAGGCGATGAACTCGGGCGACAATCCGCACTGATCGAATCGCTGTCCAAAACCAACGAGGCGCAGCTCGCCGAAATCCAGCACTTGAAAGAACAAGTCGAACGGTTGGGCGAAACCAGTGAATCGGATGTCGCCGATCGCGAGGCCCTGATCACTCGACTGAAAAACGAGCTGGCCGAGAGCGAAATGTATCGCCAGGCGACCCAGGACAAACTGGATGCGGTGCAGACCCAGATCGAGGAACACGAATCGTCCACCCTACAGCGCGATGAAACGATCCAAGCCCTGGAGCGTCAGCGCGACGAACTGCAACAGCAGCGTGACGAATCATCGCACAAATACGCGTCGGTCGTGACCAGCATCGAGACGATGCAACAGCAGCTCGCCAGCGCACTGGACCAGGCCGAACGAACCGCCGATCAAAACGAGCGATTGGCCGATCTGATCGAAGAAAAGCAAAACCGAATCGCCGAATTGGAGGCGCGTGCCGTCGAGGCCGAGGCTGCTTGTGAGGGACTGGAGACCCTGCAGGCCGAACTCTCCACCGCAACGGCGGCGCTGACCAAAGTCGAATGCCAACTGGAAGACCGCACCGCCGAACTGCAGGACCGAGACCGCTTGCTGGAATCCCTTCGCGGCGAAATCGACCACTTGAAAGTGGCACGGCAAGAGGGCGCCGATGCCCAAGAAGAAGTCCGTGAATTGCTCGACGAGTTGCACGAACTGAAACAGATCAAGCTGAAACTGGAAGACAAACTGGCGACGCAAGCCGGCCAGCTCGAACAGATCGCGGAGCTGCAAGAACGCATCGAAGAGCAAGACGCGGAATTGGAGTTTATCGCCAGCGAAGTCGACGACGAACGCGGCATTCGCAGCGAACTGGAAGACAAACTGAGCGAAAAGACGACCACCATCGCGGACCTGTCCCGACGCTGCGAACTGATTCAACCGCTGGAAAACGAAACCCAATCGCTGACTGCAGAAGTCGCCGCGGGCCGCGAAACCATCCAGCAACTTGCTTCCAAACTGAGTGAAAACGAACACATCGTCACCCAGCTGCAAGAGCGTCTGCAGGTGATCGACATCCTGGAAAGCGAACAACAATCGCTGCGGCAAAGCTTGGATCAGTCGGCCGCGACGATCGACCGATTGACCGCAAAACTGCAAGAAAGCGAACGAACCGTCGCTCGACAGACCGAGCAGTTGCAGGCCATGGAGGCATTGCAGAACGAAAACCAATCGCTCGCCGCCGAACTGATGTCGTCTCAGACATCGGTCGAAGAGACTTCGGCACAGCTACGCGAACACGAACGGATGGTCGCCGAACAATCGGCCCAGCTGGAAATCTTGGGAGATCTGGAAACCGAAAAGGGATCGCTCTCTGAAAAACTGCTCGCCTCTCTCGCCTCCATCGAACAGCTGACGGCACAAGTGCACGACAGCGATCAAACGCTGGCGCAGCAATCCGAAAAGCTTCAGCAGATGGAGCAGCTTGAAAGCGAAAAACAAACACTCGCTGAACGATTGGAATCCTCGCTCGCGTCGATCGAACAACTGACCGCCCAGCTGGACGAAAGTCAATCAACCATTGCCCATCACGCCAAACAGCTGGAGTTGATGGAGGCCCTGGAAAACGACAACCAATCGCTCGCCGGCAAGCTCCAATCGAACCTCGAGAAGCTCGATCACATGGCGACGAACTTGCGCGACCGTGACACGGAAATTGTCGAGCTGACCGAGCGGTGCGAGCGGATCAGCGGTCTCGAAGATCAAATCGAAACGCTGGCACAGGATCTACAGGCCAGCCAAGCGACGATCGATGACCTAACCGAACAACTGAGCGACCGCGATGTGCGAATCACCGAGCTGACCGAGCGGTGTCAGGCCATCACGCCGCTTACCGAAGAAACGCAAACGCTGACCAAACGGTTGGCCGAACTCGAGCGGACCGAAGCCGGGCTGAGGGAAAGCTTGAGCGATCAAGATCGCGAGATCGAAACCCTGCGTGACACCGAACGCGAACTCAACACGTTGCAGGACCGCTTTGCCGAGACGCAATCGGTGCTCCAAGAAACCGACGCCCAACGGGCCGCACTGGTCGAAACCACCGGTGAACAGCAATCCGAAATTGAATCGCTGCAGAAACAACTGCAACAGATCAAAACGCTGCAAGGGGAGCTGGAAGTCAAAGACGAACAGCTTGCCAAGTCGGCCCGCGAAGTCGAGACGTTGTCGATGCAGATCAGTGAGCGTGAAGCGGTGATCGCGGACTTGAATCGACGCATCGGTTCGGTGGTCGATCTCGAAAAACAACTGCACATGCGAGAACGCGACGTCATCGAGTTGAAAGAGCAAAGCGATCTGCAAACACGGGCCTTTTCCGAACAACGCGACGAGTTGCTTCGCCTGCGACACGACGTCGCCGATCTGGAAGCCACCAACAAACAGCTCGCCATCACGCGAGACCGACTGTCCAAGGCCGACCTGCAGTGCGACGAACTGGTCGCCGCCAATCAGGTGTTGGAAAGCCATGTCACCAAGCTGGGCAAAGAGCTGGAAATCCAAGCCGTCTCGGTCGACGATCTGAATCGACGGTTAGAGACGAAATCGAATCAGCACGAAGCGGCGATCGCGGAACTGCGCCAGGCCTCGACCGATTTGAAGCAGCAAACCGCGGTGGTCAAGCAGCTGCAAACGCAACTTGCCGAACTCGACGAATTGCGGGCGGCCAACAAAATGCTTGCCGCCAAGAGTGCCGATCTGATCAGCCATCTCAAACGCGTCAGCGCCGAGCACGAGGACAGCTTGAAGGCCAACGAGCATGCTCAGACCACGATTCGCGAGCTGCAGAACGAGATCCACGCCCAGACGGCCACGATCCGCACGTTGCGTCGCGAGCGCGGTTCGATCGGAGACTTGGACGGCGAGGACGATCGCAAGGCGGCGTAGCGGAAGCGGTCCTTGACGCTGGGGACGTCGATTCTTTTGCTGCTGGATTTTGCAACCCATTTAGTTTCTCT
>NZ_JANZKV010000156.1:4370-14931 GCF_025060895.1 Stieleria sedimenti
GAGGGCCGGCGTTGCGAAAGTCTTAGCGCCTGCCGCGACGATCAAATCCGTCACTTCTACAATTGACGTCCCGTGCGTCACGCTTGAGGGGTCTGAAGATGTTAGCGGAACGGCGGCGAGCGGCCTGTCGATTTGGTGAGCCGTGACGCGTGAGCGGCCGGGCATTCCGGTTTGTGAGCCGTGACGCGTGAGCGGCCGGGCATTCCGGTTTGTGAGCCGTGACGCGTGAGCGGCCGGGCATTCCGGTTTGTGAGCCGTGACGCGTGAGCGGCCGGGCATTCCGGCGCCCGCCCGAGGCCTGACGGCCGGCGGCTCACCATTGACTCAACAGATCCCGATTAAATCGACAGCCCGCGAGCCGTCCGGTTTCGGCGTTGCCTTTGGGGATACGGGACACGAAAGGAGTCCAGCGATCGCCGAGTACCGCTCGACGCAATGGCACGCGTCCGCAACCTCTCGCCCCGCGACAGGCGGTTGCCGGCAGACTACGATCAACGACTTATCGCCCCGCCGTGGCGAATCGCGGCGTTCAAGACGGCCAAACCGAGCCCCGAGGGCGGTACTGACAATTCGCCACCGATTCGCGAGATTTGAGCGATCACCAACCTTTTCTCGCAACGTTTGAAATCTGATGAATGACGTCCCACTCGACCCCGAAAAACGACCCGCATCGGCTGAGGAATCGGCGGCCCGGCCGATGATGCGGCTGGACGACGTGCTCAAACGGGCCGGCTGCGTGGGGACCGGCGGACAGGCGAAAATCTGGATCCAAGACGGTCAGGTCACCGTGAACGGGGAAATCGAAACACGACGACGCAAACAGCTGTTTTTGGGCGATGTGGTCGAAACCATGGGGCAAAGCATCACGCTGGACGAGACGTTTTTCGATTGTTAGCTGAAAAGTTCGGTGAAACCGGCAGTTTCACTGTTGACGGTCGCCGATCCGTCGCTGGATACTGCGCAACGCTGAGAAAGCTGGCGGCGGCGAATTTTCCGCCCTTCTCGGTGTAGTACACTTCGGTGACCTACTGTTGAGAACCCGTTTTCCCTGGACGTTTCAGGGTTTCGTGGTTCAACCCCAAGACCGGCACTTCGGCGGATTCAACGCCGATCCGGTCTCGAGGCCATTTCCATTTGATGTCCGGAATGCCCACCGGCAGGAGCAGAAACTTTTAGTGGCGTTGGCACGACGAAACCCCCAACCAGAAAATCGCGACACCGTTCGCATCAATTCCAGTATCCGAATCACTCCGATTCGAGTTGTCAGCGAAACTGGCGAACAGCTCGGAGTGATTTCGACCGAAGACGCCCTAGAGCGTGCACGCGATGTCGGACTGGATCTGGTTGAAGTCGCTCCCAATGAGCGACCCCCGGTTTGCCGAATCATGGATTACGGCAAATACAAATACGACAAGAACAAAAAAACGAACCGCAATCAAAGTCACACCAAGACGAAAGAAATTCGCTTGCGACCGAAAACCGGCGACGAAGACATTCGAACGAAAATTCGACGCGCCGAAAAGTTCTTGAAGCACAAGGACAAGGTTCAAGTCAGTGTGCTGTTCCGTGGACGTGAGATGGCTCACATCGAGGAAGGCCGCAAGGTGATGGAGCAGGTCATCGAATTGCTCGACGAAGTCGGCAAGGTCGAAACCTCGCCCCAGCAACACGGTCGTCGGATGATCTGTATGATCGCGCCGCGTTAACCAACGGGCCACTCGTCACCGTCGCTGCGACGCTCGCCACCGGCGAGCGTTCCACAGCTACTTTGGCTCTCAAGGTGTTAGCGGAACGGCGCGAGCCGTCCGGTCGCGTTTCAAAAACACCGTGAAACACCGGAGGGCTCGCGCCCTACCGCTAACAAAAACACTCGCTTGGACGTCAAAGTAAGTGGCACTGGTCGAGCGCCCGTATGGTCGTCGCGGTAGGGCATCCTCGCCCAATTGCCGATGACGTCCTCATCCGGAAAATAAAACCGCCATGTCCGCTGTCACCGTCGATGCCGTTTGCCAAACGCTCTCCCAATGGGCGCCGCTGGAATTGGCGGAGTCCTGGGACAACGTTGGCCTGCTGATCGGAGATCGCCATCGCGAGATCGGCAAGGTCATGACCTGTCTGACCGTGACGCCCGGCGTGGTCACCGAAGCGATCGAGCAGCAAGCCGACTTGATCGTCACCCATCACCCGATCCCCTTTCGCCCACTGCCACGCATCACCTGTGATTCGATCACCGGCGAACTCCTGTGGCGACTGATCGGCGCCAAGATCGCCGTCTACAGCGCTCACACCGCCTTTGATTCCGCCACCGAAGGGATCAACCAGCGCTGGGCAGAATCGCTGGGTTTGGCATCGATCCAACCGATCAACGATCCCACGGCCGAGAACCTGCTGGGCAGCGGACGGCACGGGACGCTGCCGACCGAAACACCGACGCGCGAGGTGATTCGGCGGTGCGCCGAATGGGTTGATTGCAGGCAAGCTCCCCGCGGTGTCGGGCCACTCGATCGCCCGATCACGAGAGTCGGTTTCGCTTGCGGCAGTGGAGGCTCGTTCGTCGCCCGAGCGGCCCGCTGCGGTTGTCAACTGTTGATCACCGGCGAAGCCAGCTTTCACGATTGCCTGGAAGCCGAGTCGCGAGGCATGGCATTGGGGCTGTTGGGGCACTATCACAGCGAACGCTTTGCGATGGAGCAGTTGGCCGAACGACTCGCCGAGGCTTTCCCGGCGTTGACCCTGTGGCCCAGCGCCGCCGAATCCGACCCGATCGAGACAGTTTAACGAGTGGATTCAGCGCGGCATTTTGCGGCGCTGTGATCGCTTCGACGACCCCGACGGGGTCAAGGCCAGTAGCCGGAGGTGAGCGCAGCGACACCTCCGGACATCCGGTCATAAGCGGGACGCGACCCCGAAGGGTAACGCTGTGAAGCATTTTTTAGCGGTAGACCGCGAGCCCTCCGGTGTTTGGGCAAAGAAGCGGAACCGGAGGGCTCGCGCCCTGCCGCTAACACCTTAAGAACCACAGGGAAAAATGCTTCACAGCGTTGCCCGAAGGGTGTCGAAGCAAATCTTGCCAGAGCCCTCGGACCCGGTCGGCCGCCCCGAGTGGAAAAGCATCCCGATCAATTCGTTCGGAAAGGCGGTCTGCGGCGCAGCCGCCAGATCGGCTCCCCGGAGGTGGCGCTGGGCTGACCTCCGGCGACTCGCTGAAATCCCTTCGGGATACTCGGATCGCGATCGCTCTCCTTGGATGACAAACGCCGGGATTGCCTCGCCTGAATGATATCCAAGGCAAGTGTTAGCGAGCGGCGCGCGAATGAATCCACTGCCCCGGCCGCCGCAATGTTGGGCCATGGCGGTCCAGACTGCCAAAATGTCATTGCCAGCTGCCGGCATGGCGTTTGCGGCGTGGTGTGCGAGACGTCGGATTCATGAGAGACTATGAGAGAATGATGGTGAGTGAGTTTTCTCCACGACGCTGATTCCCGTGTTCGGTTGTAAGACCCGGTCGCTGGAACGAGTATCCCTTTAGGGAGCCGCCAACCTTGCAGCCCGCCGAACGCCGGTCACACCAAGAAGTTCACCGACCTAGATGATGGAGTCGAAATGACGAGACGAGAGAAATGGCTTGCCGCCCTGCCGGTGTACAACGAAGTCGACTACGTGAGCGAGATTTTGGACCAGGTCGTTCAATATGCGTCCAACGTGCTCGTCGTCGATGACGGCTCGACCGACGGGACCGACAAACTGCTCAGCCAGCGTGGCGACGTGACTGTGATTCGTCATGAGCAGAATCGTGGCTATGGTGCGGCGCTGCAAACCGCCTTCGACTACACCCTGGCAAACGGCTTCGACGGAGTCGTCACACTCGACTGCGACGGCCAGCACCAGCCGAAACGGATTCCCGCCTTCATCGACATGGCCCGTTCGGCCGACATCGTTTCGGGCAGCCGCTATCTGCATCATTTCGAGGGTGACGACGCTCCACCGGAGGAGCGGATGTTCATCAACCGCCGCATCACGGCCGACCTCAATCGGCGACTCGGGTTGCAACTGACCGACGCGTTTTGCGGATTCAAAGCCTATCGCAGCGAAGCGCTGCGGCATTTTTCCATCACCGATACCGGCTACGCCATGCCGCTGCAGTTGTGGGTCCAGGCGGCCGAATCCGGATTGCGGATCGCCGAGATGGCGGTGCCGTTGATCTATCTGGATCTGGAGCGATCGTTCGGCGGTGCGCTCGATCACGCAGAGACTCGTTTGAAACACTACAATCAGGTGATCGACGACGAGATCGCGCGGTTGTGTGCCAGCGGGCGTCATGTCATCCACGCGGCCAGCGGAGATTTGGTCTGCGTACACGAGGCCGGTTAGACGTGGAATCCGATTCGAATTTCGAGGCCTTCCACGCGCCGCGCGGTCACTGCGAAAGCTTGATCCATCCGCCGATCGATGATGCCGCGGCGATGATGGCCGAGAACCAGTCTCGGGCCGCCGCGTCTCCGATCGAAATCTCATCGCTACGCGAATCGGCACGTCAACAATTGCTGCGCGATGCCCGCCGCTACACCTCGGCCTATCGCGACATCGATTTCGCCGGCTCTGCCGATCAAACGATCGTGATGGCTGGACACCAGCCGACGTTGTTCCACCCGGGCGTCTGGTTCAAGAACTTCGCGCTCGATCGGGTCGGCAAAACCTCCGGCTCAGTCGCCGTCAATCTGGTCGTCGATAGCGACGTCGCAGGGCCAAGCAGTGTGCGAGTTCCGCACCTCAACGACGACGGGTGCACGGTCGGATTCAAAGCCGTCGCGTTCGATCGTCGTGGCGGCGGCGTTCCCTATGAACAATCGCTGGTCGAGGATCGCGAGCTGTTTGACGTGTTTGATCGCAACGTGGCCGAGGCGGTCACCGGAATCGTCGAAAACCCGCTGATCCCCACGCTGTGGCAGCACTCTCGCGACGCGATCAACCGCTGCGGTTATGCCGGATGCGCGCTGGCCCAGGGCCGCCATCGGCTGGAAGCTGAGCTGGGATTGCACACCCTGGAGATTCCACAAAGCGTCGTCTGTCGCGGCGACGCGTTTGCCTCGTTTGCGATGCAGATTCTCAGCGACTTGCCCCGATTCCACGACTGCTACAACGCAGCGACGGAGTTCTACCGGGCCGCCCATGGCATTCGCAGCAAGGCCCACCCGGTGCCCAATCTGGGACGCGACGGTGAATGGCTGGAAGCCCCGTTCTGGGTCTACGGCAACCAATCGCCGAAACGACGTAGCGTCTGGGTGCGTGTTTCCGCCGCCGGCTCGGTGATGGAGATCAGCGACCGGGACAAGCGACATCGTAAAATTGACGCCGCCAATCAGTCTGCGGCCGCGGACGCGTTTTTGGCCCTGGCGAGTCCCGAATTTAAGATTCGCAGCCGGGCGTTGATCACGACGATGTATGCACGATTGGTGCTCAGCGATCTGTTCCTGCACGGCATCGGCGGCGGTAAGTACGATCAGCTCGGTGACTTGATCAGTCGGGCGTTCTGGGACGTGGATCCGCCGCGTTTTATGGTGATGTCGTCAACGGTGCTGCTGCCGGGACATCAACGTCATCCCCTTGCCGACGTCGACGCGGAGATACGCAAACGGAATCGACGGCTCCGTGATTTAGACTTCCAGCCGGAACGTTACGCCGGCAGCGGCGGGATCGATCCGCAATGGATCGCCGCCAAAGAGGAACTGCTGGCCGCGATTCCCGCCAAGGGGCAGCGGCGTCACTGGCACGAGCAGATCACGGCGCTGAATCAGAAGATGGCGTCGCGGCTCGAACGCTTGCGCAAGACATTGGAAGCGGAGAAGGCCGAATTGCAACAGCGCCGACGCGAGGCGGCGATTTGGAACAGCCGCGAACATTCGTTCTGCATCTACCCGCTGGACTATCTGACGGAAGCCTACAAGCAGATGCTTGTACCGTAGGGCATGCTGTGCATGCCGACGGCCGCCAACCGTAGGGCATGCTGTGCATGCCAGCGGCCGCCAACCGTAGGGCATGCTGTGCATGCCAGCGGCCGCCAACCGTAGGGCATGCTGTGCATGCCGATGGCCGTAACTGTAGGGCATGCTGTGCATGCCGACGGCCGTAACCGTAGGGCATGCTGTGCATGCCGATCGTCACGCACAGCGTGACCTACTGCTTGACCTTCACGCCGCAGGCCTGGAGGGCTTCGATGGCGGCGACTTTCTCTTTTTCGGGAATTTCGTTGCCGCCCAGGAACAATCGCAGATACGGCGCGAAGCGGTTCTCACCAGCCTTATCCGCTTCACAGGCCTGGACCAACGGCGAGAGGTCTTTGATCGGATTGTTGTTCAGCTGCAGGATATTGAGCGCCGGCAACTGGGCGACTGGCTTTAGGTCGTCAATGTAGTTGTTGCGTAAATCGAGTGAAGTGATCCACTTCAACCCGGCGACCGGCTCCACCGTTTTCAACTCGTTGCCGGACACATCGAGCGACCAGATCTTCGAAAGCGGCGCGATCGGATCCAACGACTCGACTCGATTCTCGGCCAGATACAGCGTCCGCAAATTGGACATTTTGCCCAGCGGGCTCAAGTCCTGGATCTCGTTCCGCGAGACATCCAAGTACTGCATCCCGGTCAGTTCCTTGATCGGATCGAGCGTCTTGATGCGGTTGCCGGCCAAGGTGACCGACTGCAGGCGTTTCAGATTGGCGATCGGGGTGAGATCCGAGATCTGGTTGTCCGCCAAGTCGATCAACATCAAGGCGTGGCAATGTTCCAGCCCCGACAGATCTTTGATCTGCTTGCCGACGCCGACGACGCGTGAGATGTTGGCGACGTCTTCCTTGGTGATCGGTTCGTCGTTGAACCGTTTGGCGAACACCTCGGCCCGCACCGCCTCTTCGAGCGCCTTGTCCTTGAAGGCGGACGCGACGGGCTTGGGAGCCTCTTTCTTCGCCTCAGGTTTCTTCTCGGCAGGCTTCTTCGCCTCAGGTTTCTTCTCGGCAGGCTTCTTGTCCTCAGGTTTCTTTTCCTCAGGTTTCTTGTCCTCAGGCTTCTTGTCCTCAGGCTTCTTGTCCTCAGGCTTCTTGTCCTCAGGCTTCTTTTCTGCGGGTTTTTCAGCCGGCTTCGCGTCTTCAGGCTTGGCCTCGGCCTGTTTTTCGGCTTCCGCGTCCTGTTTTTCGGCCTCGACTTTTTCCGCCTTCACGGCCTCCGGCTTGTCATCGGAGACGGCGGGGCGGACCGAAACGGCTAGAAACGCGGCGAACAGAACTGGTACAAGGAGACGTGAAGGGGCGACGAATTGTTGCATGGCAGACATCGGACGCACGTAGAATGGAATCGGGAGGGGGTAAGGTAGGAAGCCGCCATTCTAATTGGTTTGCCAAGCTTTGGTGAGTGCGGACGAAAAACGAATCACTCCCGCTTCCCGATTATTGTTATTTCACCACGGAAACCGGCAATTTGAAACGGACGAACAAACGAATCGTCGGCTTGGGATTCTGGCTGATCACGCTGGTTTCGACAGGCGTCGCCGCGTCGCGCTGGATGCAGACGACCGAGCAGGGCGACCGATCGCAACAGACGCTGGAGTCGATCGCACGCTACGTCGCACGGCAGGAGACGCAGATCGTGGCCATCGACCCGACCGGGCGACTCCAGCCGGGAGATCCGGTTTTCTTGGCCGGCGAGCAGGGTGACTTTCATCAGGTCGGTCGCGTTGCGTCGATCATCACCCCCGACAGCGAGCGGCCCGATGACCTGGCCGCAGAACCTCTCACGAGAGGTCGCCGCGTTTCGATCACGTGGTACAGCTGGGACGTCTCGGCCGACCAATGCCAGCTCTTCCAGCACCACAGCACGGGACGGTTGAGCGAGGTGGTGGAAACGCTCTTCCCCCCGGCGAAGCAGAAAGTCATTCGCGACCAGTTGTCCGCCGCGATGGCTCGTCACGGGGAGGATCTGTCGCAAGCCTTTGTTCCGCTGGTCGAAGACAGCTTTCGAAAATCGCTGCCGGTGATCGAAGAAGAGTTTCGGCGGGCCGTCACCCGGCACCGCGGTGAACTGGATGCGGCCGCCCATCGCTGGCACGACGAATTGGTCCAAGAACGGTTGATCCCGATGGCCCGCCGCGAGATCTTGCCGATCGTCAAGAAGCACGGCCAACCGCCGGCCGAAGAAATCGGTCGCGAGATGTGGGACCGCGCCTCCCTGTTCCGATTCGGATGGCGGGCGATCTACGACAAGACGCCGTTGCCGCAGAAAGACTTGGTACGCGAAGAATGGCAGCGGTTTGTCGAAGAGGAAGCGGTTCCGGTGTTGGAAAAACACATGGACGATGTCGTCGTCGCGATCCAGCGCAGCGTCCGCGACATTTCGGCCAGCCCGGCGATCCGCAACGAACTGGCCGGCGTCGCCGAGGAGATCGCGGAAGATCCCCAGAGCCGTCGATTGGTCCAAACGATCTTAAAAGAAACCTTTGTCGAAAACGAACGCCTGCGGGAGGTCTGGCGTGACGTTTGGAGCAGCCCCGAGGCAGCAGCGGCCTTTGACATCGCCGGCGAGCGTTTGGAACCGGTGATCCGCCAGATCGGTGACGAGATTTTTGGTTCCGAACAAGACGGCATCAATCCCGATTTCGCCCGCGTGCTCCGCAGCCAGATCTTGCGCAAGGACCGCCGCTGGATCGTCGCCTGGCACACCGGCGCCGGCAACGGCACGATCGAAGTCGCCCGGACCCCGATGCCCTACCCGATCGTTTACCTGGCGGCAGAACGGTAGTGCTGTGGCGACTTGTAAACGGAGTTCACTCACCAGGGCATGACCTGAATCCACGACCCAAAGATTGAGCCGATGCCCTCTGAACCCAAATCGACCGCCGACGCTGCGCTGGAAGACATGCCGGTCAGTCCGCTGTGCTTGCAGGACTTGTGCGTCGTCGCGGGCGACCGTTGTTTGCTGGAGCATGTCGAGGCCAGATTTCCCGAAGCCAAGATCACGGTCGTCGTCGGCGGCAGCGGCGCGGGAAAAAGTGTTTTGTTGCGGATCTTGGCGGGCCTGTTGCCCCAACAGGGTGAATCGATCCGCTGGTCCGGAACGATCGGACGCAGCGAAACCGAATCGGAACGTCCCCGAGTCGGGATCGTGTTTCAACAGTTCGCGCTCTTTGATGAGTTGTCCGCCACCGCGAACGTCCAATTCGCGATCGACCATCGCCCCAAACGCGTCGCCGGCAATCCGAAGAGCGAACCGGTCTCGTGGAACGCCCGGCAGTGGCTGGAACATTTGGGGGTGCCGCTGAAGACGTCGGTGGCCGACCTGAGCGGCGGCCAGAAACAGCGTTTGGCGATCGCCCGAACACTTGCCGCTTCCCCCGACGTCCTGCTGTATGACGAACCGACCAGCGGGCTCGATTCGGCCAGCGGACGATTGGTCGCGGAATTGATTCGCGAAACCCAATCGACGTATCACCGAACCAGCATCGTGGTGACGCACGACTACGAGACCTTGTTGCCGATCGCTGACAAGGTGTTATTGCTCGATCCACAGCAAAAGGACTTGATCGAAATCGGCCGTGATCAATGGGGCGAGATCCCCGAACGCATGGTCCCGGTTTCCACCTTGGAGGCCGATGCGACGTCCGGCCCGGCGCAACGCAAATCGATAATCGGACGTGTCCTCAATCCCGTCTTGGAAACGACCGGTGGCGCCGTGTCGGCCGCGTTTTGGTTGCCGCTGGATTTGCTGCCGATCGTCCCACGCGTTCGCTGGGCCATCCGATTCACGCTGCACTACTTGCGGTTGGTCGCCGGCCCCTCGGCCTGGATTTATCTGATCATCGCCGGGCTGATCGTCGGTTTCACCTCCACCTACTTCACCTTTCGGTTCCTGCCCTTTCGGCTGTACACCCAGCCGTTGTTGATCGATGAGCTGTTGGCATCGATCGGATTCGCGCTGTACCGAGTGTTGGTACCGATCTTGGCAACCATCTTGGTCGCGGCACGCTGCGGTGCGGCGGTTTCGGCGGACGTCGGCGTCAAACAGTACGGCGGTCAAGTCGATGCGATGCGAACACTGGGCGTTGCCCCGCGGGCGTATTTGTTGCTGCCGATCGTGATTGCGTTTGTGATCGGCACTCCAATGCTGGAGTCGCTCGCGTTTTACGCCGCCCGCTTCATCAGCATGGTCGCGTTCACGGCATCGTATCCCGACGTCGGCCCTTATTTCTGGGAACAACACTTCGGACGCAACCTGGCCGGCGAATCCCCCTGGCTGCACATTGGCTGGAAGTGGGTGCTGCTGAAGAACGTCATCTGCGGTTTGGGGACCGCGACGATCGCCTACTACCAGGGACTGGCGCCGAAGCGTTCGGCGAGCGACGTCAGCCGATCGATCACCTCGACCGTGCTGTGGACGACGCTGTTCGTGCTGACCGTTCACTTTGCCGTCGCGCTGATGGAGTTTTGATCGAGCTGATCGAGCAGGTGATGGTGATTCGGTGCAGTGTTGAAGTACGCGTCCTACCCCGGACGGGGTCAAAGCCCAATACCGCTAAG
>NZ_JANZKV010000156.1:15010-17130 GCF_025060895.1 Stieleria sedimenti
CCGGAGGTGAGCGCAGCGACTCCTCCGGATATCCGGGCCCCCGCCTGACGCGACCCCGGAGGGTGTCGACGTGCTCCCCGGAGGTGGCGCTGCGCTGACCTCCGGCTACTCGCTGAAATCCCTCCGGGATATTCGCTTCGCTGGCGCTCTCCGTTGACACCAAACGAATTGTTCTTGTTAGTGGTAGGGCGCGAGTGAGTTACACTGGAACTGGTCCCCACCCGCCCTCCACAAGTCCCCGCACGCCATGCTTTGCCGCTCTGTTTTCCACTCGCTTGTTGTCGCAGTCCTTGCCGTCACCCACGCCCCTCGTGCGTGCTGCCAGTCGGATCGCCCGAATGTGATCGTCGTGTTGGCCGACGACCAGGGCTGGGGCGATTTAAGTCTGCACGGGAATCCGAATCTATCGACCCCGAATATCGATTCGATCGCGCGGCAGGGCGCTCAGGTCGAAAACTTTTATGTCTGCGCGGTTTGCTCACCGACGCGCGCCGAATTCCTGACCGGGCGTTATCACACACGGATGGGCGTGTACAGCACGTCTGCCGGCGGCGAACGATTCGACGCCGGCGAACAAACCATCGCCGAGGTCTTTCGCGACGCCGGTTACGCCACGGCGGCTTATGGAAAATGGCACAGCGGGATGCAGTGGCCGTACCATCCCAACGCGCGGGGCTTCGACGATTACTACGGGTTCTGCAGCGGGCACTGGGGCAACTACTTCGACCCGATGCTGGAACACAACGGTCGGATCGTCCAGGGCAAAGGGTTCATCATCGACGACCTGACCGATCACGCGATGGACTTCGTCAGCCGATCCGGCGACCAGCCTTTCTTTGTCTACTTGGCGCTCAACACGCCGCACTCGCCGATGCAAGTGCCACAGAAGTATTGGGACGAGTTCGCGGACAAGACCATGGTTCCCGATCCGGAGCCGGAAAACAGCCGACGACAGAACATCCCGCACACGCGGGCGGCGATGGCGATGTGCGAAAACATCGACGACAACGTCGGCCGCTTGCTGGAGCATCTCAAGGCGACCGGGAACGACCAGGACACGATCGTGGTTTACTTCAGCGACAACGGACCCAACGGGGCGCGGTTCAACGGGGGGCTGCGCGGCCGGAAGGGATCCACCCACGAAGGCGGGCTGCGATCACCCTGCGTGATCCGTTATCCCGAAACGATCAAACCCGGAACGGTCGTCCGATCGATCAGCGGGGCGATCGATTTGCTGCCCACCCTGGCGGATTTCGCCGGCATCGATTGGCAATCCAAACAGCTTGATGGAAAACCACTCGACGGCGTTTCGATCGCCGGCGAACTCTCCGGCGTCGGCCCCGACCCGAGCCAACGGGACCGCGTGATCTTCAGCCGCTGGCGAAACGGCGCAACGGCCAGGACACAGCAGTACCGGATGCAGGACAGCGGCGAATTGTATGACATCGTCGCCGACCGCCGCGAGAAAATGAATCTGGCCGGGCAGCAGCCCGAGGTTGTCAAACGGTTGGGGGCGGCGATCGAATCGTGGAAGCAGAGTTTTGCCGATGCGGTCGTCGAAGGCACCCGGCCGTTCCCGCTGGGGCATCCCGAGGCCGAGTGGACGCAACTGCCCGCCCGCGATGCCACCTTCAGCGGGACGATCCGCCGCAGCAACCGATTCCCCAACTGCACCTACCTGTTGGACTGGACGGATACCGAGAGCGAGATCCGCTGGGATGTCGACGTGCTCGGCAGCGGACGCTACGAGGTTCAGATGTATTACGCCTGCCCGCGGCAAGACGTGGGGGCGACGGTCGAACTGTCGCTCGGAGACGCGACGCTGTCGGCCACGATTGAGACGGCAGTGGAAAGCCCGCTTGTCGGTGCGGAGCAAGACCGGGTCCCGCGGCAAGAAGGTTACGTGCGTCGGTGGCAGCCGATGACGCTGGGAACGATCGAACTGAGTCCCGGTCTTGAGACCCTGCGATTAAAAGCCAGCGAGATCCCCGGCGGCCAAGTCGCCGAGATGCGATTGCTGATGTTCCGCAAGCTGTAGGGCGTTGTCAGCTTGAAGTTTTCGGACTGTGCGTTTGTGGGTCAGGACAGATGGCACGGGCATACGTGTTGGTGTGCAGGCT
>NZ_JANZKV010000157.1 GCF_025060895.1 Stieleria sedimenti
GCGTCCTCCGGGTCACGATCCAACGACAGCCAATCAATTGCCACAAAAGAACGCGAGAAGACGCAAAAGAAGAAGTGGGCGCTTTCGTCAGGCGTCGGTTAGCAGCGTGAACGCCCAAAATCACCCGGTTGCCGCCAAGAGACTTTGATTTGAGGAAACGCCCGATCGGCAACTCGGGTGCATTTTTTGGTTCGTTGCTTCTTCGTTTAGGCGGGCGGCTTCCGATTCCACATGTTCAATGCGCACTCAAGTGCATTCTGGGCGGCGAGGAAGTATAGCTTGGGCATCGAATCAACGTCGTGCACCACAAAACGACACAATTCTACATCGAATTGCGTCAAATCGACATTGTGTTCTTCGGCGTACGCTTTCAGGCCAGCCAGTGCTTGCGATTGGTACTCGGCAATATCTTCGCGAGTGCCTTCAGATTGCCAAAGAGTGTTAGTAACACGAATGCCACCTGGCACTGATCGGGGAGATCGCAACACAACCTCAAGACCGCCAACCATCTCTGCGCCCGGCGACTGCTGTATTAGGTAACCCGCGCCAATCGCTCTTCTCATTTGCACCATCTAACCTGGTTCAACAGTTTGGGTTTTAGCAACGAACGGTAACGATCACGTGGCCGCCGCGAACGACTCACCACTTCAATAAACTCAACTCGGCGGCTCACGTGCATCGTCTGGTTCTGTCGTCCTTCCGAGAAGCGGCCAAACCAACGGCGCGATGGAAGCAGTGCAAAAGCCAAAAGATAGTCCGTACAGTATTGTGATTGTACGCGTTTGTGGAACAACCAAATCTTGTCGGAAACTTGATTCGGAGGTTGTCTTTAACTCCTGTTGGATCTGAAACTGGCACCGCGCCCAACCATCGCGATAAGCATCGATCACATGTCCAGAGGCGTGAATTATGTTTGCAGGGACCATTGGGTTTTGATCCGGCGCATTCCAAAGGGTCTGTCCCTCGAAGGTTGCGTTGTCAATGAAATAATCCCTGCACTCCTCCCAACCCCAGTGATGGTCGCGGAGATACGCGGCAGCTCCATCGACAGTGACGTTTTGGTTCTCAACCATGGAAAAATAGGTGATATCACCATTCGCCTCAGCTGGAACGCTGGGAGTTGTGTACTGGAGTGCGGCATCGTCCAAAACGCGATGAGGCCAATTGGATGCCTTGAAAAACGCCCAGAATGCACACAATGCGAAAAATGCAGAGAGTGCAAAACGAATCAAAGTCGAGAACCTCTATTGCGACAGAACGTCTACGTTCACCGAG
>NZ_JANZKV010000158.1 GCF_025060895.1 Stieleria sedimenti
AAAGCCTGCACACCAACCCCGATGCCCGTTCGATTCAACGTAATACGGTTTCTCTGCGGCGGTCATGACACAAATCGTTCTCTGTCCGAAATGCAATGTCCGTGTTTCGGTCAGCGAAAGTCAGGCCGGTCGACGCGTGCGGTGCCCGGGTTGCTCGCAGCCGTTTTTGACCGCTCCGGTGGCCAATCAAGTCATCCAAAGTGTCGCCGCGACGGATCACGACGAAGATTGGCTGGGGTTGAAGGATTTGCCGTCCGATTTGAACTTCGCGCCGCAGAAGGCGCCGCAAGCTTCGCCGGACATCGAGCAGTTCCGCGTCCGCTGCCCCAAGTGCGAGAGCATCAAGTACGTCAGCATCAGTCAGGTCGGCAGCACGGTGCGGTGCAACGATTGCCACAGCCGGGTCAAAGTACCGCGACCTCCTAAGAAGCTGGTGTCGTCATCATCGCCGACACCAACGTCGCACCTGGCGTCCGATCCATTCCCCGACTCATTCCCGGGTAGCGAAACCCATCCCTTTGAACGGCGGACGGAGAATGCCGGACTGGTCATCGAATCGGTGATGAAGTCGGCGGAAGTGGACGTCGAAGCGGAGGACCAGAAGCTCAGCCGCGAAGAAAACGCGATGAGCAGCTGGACGAAATCGATCCTCAGCGTGTTCATCGATCCGGGAGTCGTGATTCATCTGGTTGCAGTCGCACTGTTCTTGGCACTGCCTGTCGCGGGGACGGTCGCGCGGCCACGGCTCGGATTTGCCACCTTTCCCTTCATGGCGATCGCGTTTTCGTTGGCGATGACCTGCGGATTGGCGATCGTTCATGCGGTGGCCAACGGCAGCCGGACGGTCGAGGACTGGCCGACGATCGATCTGTACGCCTGGTTGGAATCCTGCCTGATCGTCGGCGCCGCACTCGTTTGCTCGGTGACTCCCGCGCTGTTTTTGGCAACGCTGTTTTCGTCCCGCGCTTTGGTCACGGTGGGATTGATGCTGTTCGGGGCGCACCTCGTGTTTCCCTATGTCGTGCTGTCGATTCTGGACAACCAGACGGTCATGGCACCGATCTCGCTGGATGTGCTCCGTGGCTTCAAACGATCTCGCCAGGAATGCCGCGTGTTTTATGTTGCGGCCGGTGCGACGCTCGCCGCGCCGCTGGTGTATTTTTGGTTTGCACCACCGGAACCGCTGTATGCGGGAATCGGCGCGGCGCTGTGCGTCGTGATCGCGTTCCTGTACGCCGCGATGCTGGGGCGTTTTGCGTATTCGTTGGCAATCAACGAAGAAGAGGAGCATGCACTTCAGCGGGAAGCGTGAGCGAGCGGCGCGTGGGGGAGTTCGCGGTCATCACGCGCCACTGGCTGACGCCACGTGCTGGTATGCCGGTGCGGCATTCACGCCTTGTCGATCAACGGCCTGAGTTGATCACAGAACAGCTCCAGCAACGCTTTGGTATCGTTTTCGCCGAACAGGTAGGGATCACAGCGAAGGGAAAAGCTCAGCTTGCGGCCGTAGATGCTCGACGACAGCGTGCTGCGGGTGTGTTTGCGAAGCGGCGGCACTCCGGTGATCGCCTCCAATGTGAATTCATCGCAGGCGATCTTCCCGCGTTGCTTGGGCAATCGTCCGGTGAACCGACGCGAAGGGTCACCGGCATTGGAAAACACGCCGGTGGCCAGGCAGCCGCCGTGCTTGAGCAATTTTTGCAACATCGTCCCTTCCATCGCCGACGTCAGCGCGTTGACGAAGGCGGATTGGGGAGCGCCGTTTTTGAGTGCCAGCGTGTCCTTGATGACCAAATCCATCAGCCGCTTGTCGTCTTCGATCTCGGCGGCCGACTTGGTGACGAACGTGCACGCGGTCATGTTGCACGCCGGGATTTCGAAATCTTGGCCGTCGCGCATGTCGGCCGGGACCAGCAAACGGATCTTGCGCGATCCGGTCGTCGGCCCGTTCCATTTCAGTGCCGCCTGAAACATCTTGCACAGGAACAGGTCGTTCAGCGTGCCGCCCTGGGACGTCGCGGCCGTCCGCAGCGTCGCCAGGTCGCCGGAGGAAAACTCTTGCTTGACCATCCCGGGCAGCACAAAGTTGCTCGGCGGCGTGGCCGGCGGCTTCAGCGGGGCGGTACGGGTGCTCAGATGATTCCAGCCTTCGGCGATCGCGATTTTCAGTTTCTTAAATCCGCTGTCGTGAATGCGGATGCTGCGCATTTTCGAGCGACGCACTTTCAACAACGCCGTGTCGAAATTCCCCAGTTCGACCTTGCCCTCGCAACTGGGCAGTCGCTTCATGTAGCATCCGAGCAGGTCACCGACGAAACGATAGGCTCCAGTACCGTCGCAGGCCGAATGGTGAAACTGCATCGTGATCCGCGCCGAATCGGCGGCCTGCCGGACCCAGATGAGGAGGCCGGTTTCGGTTCGAATGTCGATGTAGCCGTTGTTCTTGAAATCCATCGGCACGTCGCCGTCGGCCCAATCGACCGGTGGCACCTTGTCAGGAGCCAAGACCCAACAGAGACGATTTTTCTTGGCCAGTTCGATGACGCAGAACAGCAGGGGATGGCGTACCAACGCCTCCTCGAGCGCAGCTTGAAAGAGGTCTGGATCCAGCCGGCCTGAAAAGTCCAGGTCCAGGAAGAACGACATCGTGTACTCGGGACTGTCGTCGATCAGAAAAAACCAATCGATCGGCGGCACGTAGAGCGGAAAGGTACGCCCGTAGTCGGGAAGATTCGTTTGGATGGACATGGAGATTTCGATTCGTGAATCGAGCGAACCGGTGGCCTGCATCATTGCAGAGCGTTTTCACCGCACGCGCCATCGCACAAGACTAATAGTCACAGCGGTATTCTGACAGCGGGGTGAGTATTTCAATGGCAGAAGATTTGGGAACGGGCGGCGGATCGACGGGATCAGAAAAGTGTGACGGTACGTCACGTCGCAAGGGTGTCCGCGGGAAAGTCGGCCCACGGATATCATGCAGCCTGGAATCCGTGGGTTCGCGCTGCCATCCGTGGGTTTTAATCGTTGCAGGTTTTCTACAGTAGCAATTTGAATCGGGGCGTTCGACGGTCGCACATCGGACGCGAGGAACTTCTCCAAGGCGATCGCCAGTGCTTCGTCAACTTTTAAACTAAGGGTGCCCCGTTTAAAAACCTACGTGCCGCGACCGAGAAAACGTTGCTTCCATTGGTCCCAAGCGTCTTGTTTCCAGAACATTTTCGGTTTTTCGAGTGGAAACGTGGATGTCGTGATCGCCCCTGCGAGCCGCCGACAATCTGATTCGGACAATGCCTGAATGACCAGACAGGTTTTGATGTCTTGCCGCCAGATCGGCAACAACGCCTCCCAATCGAGATGTTTCAAGTGCTCCTGGGCATGTTCGGTCGACACGACGATGATCCGGTTGGGGCCGTCAAAGATTCTCACCCCGTCACGCGCCAGTGCGGCACGAAACTCAGGATTCAGCCAAGTGTCTTCGGCGCGTTTGACCGACAGGTTTTCCTTGACGATCCGCTTCACCGCAGCGGCGGCTGACCTGGGGTAATCTTTCGGATTGTCGGCTAACACCTGATCGGACATGGCCAGAAACACGTCGTCTGATTCGACGGCTCGAACCAGAATCGACGTGATCTGTTCATCTGCAACCGTGGCCGGCAACTCGGCGTATAAGAACGACGGCAGATTCAGACACCCCGGCGCCGGGCTGGCCCCCATCATCAACAGTTGCCCGACGCGAAAGTCGCGGGCGGTGGAGCGCAGCGTCTGAAATTTTTCGCTTGATTTGAACGAGGCGGATTGAATGAACTTGCCCCATTGAGATTTTGACCGCTTCACAAAACTCGAAAGACTGGAATCGCCACCGGACTGTTCGATCAGGTCCAAGATCCCTTCGACCAGCCCCGTCAACGTCTCACGGGCAGCAGCGGGATCTCCGTCGAGATAGAAAACCATGCCCTTAGCGAAGTCCATGACCGACTCCACCAGGCGATGAGTTTGGTTTGCGCGAAGGCTGGTTCAACGGTTGTACCTCAAAGCGATCGGTTCGACGCCGGTCCAATTCAAAATGTCATCAAACTGCCTGCTGGTCGCGCGATTGAATCCCGGTCCCTTCAGGTCCCAAAATTCGGTCACGCCGCCTCTTGCAAATGTAAAATCCGGCAGACGATATTGTCCCTTGACGCCAAAACTCCCTCCCGGTTTGACGACGGATCCGAGACGAGACCCGCCGGAGGAAAACACGAGGCCCGTAATCCGAGTGATCCCCGTGTCGGCTCCGGGCAATTGAAGCGTCTTTTTGACTTTGGCGTCAAGGATGAAACCGTAAATCATACTAGCCTGACTGTCACCGCCCCGTGCTGCTTGGAGGAGTCCACTGAATCGGGGGTCGCGACGCATCTCTTTTTCGACGTGACGACGAGCGGATTTCAGAACCGCGAATGCCTCGTCACGCAACAGATCCACTTGAGACTTGTTGCGTATCCGATCCGCCTTGGACTGATACGAATTGTGAACGAGTAGGCCCTGCTCGCCGACGAAGTAGACGTGTTCGCCGTAGACCTCGAGGTTGTAAACCCACTGCGGACCGGGCCGTGGCAGTTTGCTCTCGATTCGTTTCGTTTCGCCGTGAAACGTGACCACCCGCTCACCGATTTCCATCTCTCCGATGGGGACAAATCGCTGTTGGTCGACCGACCAAAATGGATGGTTATCCGTCACGCCGACGGGAGCCGATCCGTCCTGGAAGTGAACGTCCAAGACGGCCGACGAAGGCGGGTGAGAGAACGTCGCGGTGACAACCTGACCCTCGCCCGGGTGAACCGAAACCGACGGCTCGATGGATGTCACATAGGCGGTGCCGACCGCGCCCATCTCGGGCAAATCCAGCTCAACGGACAATCCGACCAGGTCCATTTCACGCCAGTCCAATTCGGCTTCGACGGCCAGCAGATGCCGAAACGCCGGTCGCAGCGGCGAATGCGCGACACGTTTACGATCCGTATTCGGCTCAAAGTCGACCAGAGAGCGGATCGTCGTCGGAGGCGAATTGCCGTTTCGTGGCCGCACCACAAATCCGACTTGTTCGATGAACCACTGCTCCGGTCGGAGCAGTTCGACGTTCAGAACCGGTGTCCCATTTCCGTCGCCGAGGTCGGCCGTCGGCGGGTGGGCAGGCAAAGGCATTTTCAGCGACAAGTGAATCCATTCATCCCACCGCGGTTCTTGCCAAGTCGATCGTTCCAGATCCGAAATCTCCGGGTTGGCCGCCAGCACGCGGTCGCCTACCCGCAACGCGTCGATCGGTTTGGTCGCGTGAGCGGCCATCCCCGGTTGAACGGGTTCCAAAGCCGCGAGTGTCGTTCTTGGATCCGTGGGGTTCGCCATCGGCGTTTCGGTTAGAAACGGAATCGCACTTCCAAAGATCAACCGTGCGGAGACGGCCAATCCGACGATCAAAATCGACATTGCCGCGAGTGAGCGTCGAGCGGATGGCGAGTGTTTCGTTGAAGCGGACATGGGACGATTGGGTTGTTGGGCAATTCGATGGATGGAAGAGAACGATTGGCAGTGAAGACGGACGGTGACGGTCAACCGAACCCGAGTTTCCGGATCGGCTGGGATGTGGAATGCGGATCCGACCACAACATGTCCGCCAGCTCTTGCCATTTGTCATCCGACGCGCCGAAGACCGAGTCGATGCACCGCGCGTGATCGGGCTCCTCCTCGTCTTCTTCACGGCGGTTCGGCTTGATCAACGCTGCGAAGGAAAGGGAGCTGAGGATCGCCAGGGAAATTCCGGCTCCCAATTGGACCGTCGAGGGACTGGCCGCGGCGGCAAGGATCGGCAAGGGTTGCGAGCCGGCGGCGAACAGGTGGCCGGCTGCAGTTGTCGGCACCCAAACGAGCGTGTCGGCGACAAAGCACTTGATGTACAACACACTGGTCAGGTCGGTGACGCTGGAAATCGTCGTGGCAAACTCCAATGTCGTGGCGAGGTCCAAACCGGCCATGTGTCCGAAGGCCATTCCGCCGACCGCGGCGAGACCGCCCGGAGCAACGGCGGTCGCGGCGTAGCCCAAACTGCCGCTGCGGGCATAGGCGGCCACGCCGGTCGCGGCCAGCCCGCCGATCATCGTCCCGAGCGCCGATCCGGCGCGGTGTCCAAAGTTGTACGCCTGGAACAATTCGGCTTTCGAGTTGCCATCGCTGGTGAGCATACCGATCGAACCGCCGATTAGACCGAACGTCGCGCCGAAGGGATTGGTGACACCATTGATCGCCCCCTTGAATGCGTCGTTGAACGTGAAAGTCTTTCCGCTCAAATCGGATCGAATGTAGGCATCGACCACGCCGTAGGACGCACCGGCAAACAAGATGACGGCACCGGCGGTACCGAACGTGGCGACCGTCGCGACGGCGGACAAACCCGCGATCGCCAGCGTGGTTCCTTTCACGCCGAACAGGGTGTTGTTATTCATGCCGTCAAAGCCGGCATCGATAATGGACGCCCCAAGATCGTTGTTGAAGTGATAAACGAACCCGCCGACCATCACCACACCGAGATTCAGTGTGTCCGTCAGCGCATTGGACAGGATCGTCGTGATCTCACCCATCAACGTTTCTTTGAAGTTGAACACCCATGGGTGATTTTTGACAAAATCGACCATCTCCTGCGTGCGGTTGGCGACGCCTTCGGCCCAGTTGGTGAGTTCCTCGATCAGCACCGGAACCAACGCATTGCCGTACGTGTACAAGCCGAATGAGTCGTTGTGCACCAAGACAAAGTGATCGGTGCCGGGGAGACGCACGTGATAGTTGTGCTGCTCGGCGACACAGAAGTTGTAGACCGGCACCGCAGCCGATTGGTTTCGCAGGATCGATGTGATCGTTAACGCCGCTCCCGCGGCGTCGAGCAGCTGATCCCCGGGCAACAGGTCTTGCGCAAGCACCCAGCGACCGGGCAATCCCGCCGGCCGTTCGACCGCAGCAGTTTCCGCTTCATCGCGGGAAACGACGAAGAACGGGTGCCCGGCGGTGGTGCTGAGGCTGGAGTTGCCGATCTGGATGTCGAGCAGTCGCTGCGGATCGTTGTGGTACGTTTCGCTGACCGTGGCCGCGATGGTTGCCGGTTCTGCCGGCAGCCCGATGTCGCCCGCTGCCCCGGTCGACGCAATGCCGATCATGTCCAGTGCACTCAACTGTGCCGCAGCGACGCGATCGCCGGCGACGACTGTTTCGATTCGTTTCGCCGTCCCGTCGGCCATCAAGACTTCCGTGCCAGCGGGGAAGCAGTACTGGTCGACCGCATCAGCGCCGGCCATGACGTATTGCGTCATCAATCCGCTGCCCGAAATCGAGCTTCCCGGCGTGATCGAACCCAACGTCGCCGACTGGATTCCCCGAAACGCGGCAGCGGCAAGTGTTCCGGTTTGGTCGACCGCGACCGATGTCACCGCGGTCGCGGCGATCGCGGCAAGTTGCTCGGCGCCACCGGCGGTCGGCAGACTCGGGGGCGTTCCCATGAACATCGGAACGCCGATCGGCGAATGATCCAACATGCCCGGCGTCCCGCTGACCGCGTTGGAGGTATCGGTGTAGTCGACCAGATGATCGTATCGCCCCGACCCGCTGAAGCTGATCGCGATGTCGCCGTCAACATAGTTACCTTGTTGCGTGACAGCTAGATCCACCGCTTCGGCAATCGCGGTCGTCGTCCCGTCGACGGTGCGAGTCCCCGTAACCGAGCCCTCGACGTCGGTCGTTCTAGAGAAAACGCCGGTTTCGGTGTTGGTCGTTTCGGTTTCCGTGAAGGTGTCTTCGCCGGTCAGGTCAACGGAAAAGACTCCCGAAGCATTGGAGCCGGATTGCGTGAGGGTGTACGAATCGGTCCCGGTCGTCGTACTCGTTGCCTGGCCGGTCAGCGTTTGCACATCGGCCGTCCGGCTGTAAGTTTTCTCGCCGTTGCCGGCCAGATTGGATTGCCCCGCGGCGCCGCGGTCGATGACCTGGGTGAAGGAATACGTTTGGGTGCCGGCGGTCAGATGCTGGAAGATTCCGGTGATGTCGTTGCCGCTGGTATCCGTTTGCGCGACGTCGGTCGAGGTGGAATCAAAATCGACTTGAATGCCGCCGACCGAACCGTCTTGCGTCAGCGTGGTGGTCGTGGTCGATGCGGTCTGACTGGTCACCTCGCCGGTGACCAGATTTCCGCTTCCGGCCAACGTCGACACACTGGTCACCGCGTTGGCGGCGGTGTGGTCATGCAGCCCGTCGGTGGTCAGGACGGTTTGGGTCGTGGTGACGCTGGACGCGGACGTTCCGGTTTGCGTGTACAGTCCCGTGATCGAATTCCCGGATCGTGTCTCCTCGGAATCACCGGTCATCGATTCGTTGACGGTGAGCGTGGTTCCGGCGGTGTCGGTCAATCCCCGCGTGATCGTCCCGGACGAATCCGATTCGCTGGACCGTTGGAAGGTACCGACGACTCGGTTTCCGGTTTCGGTTGCTGCAGACGTGTCGCTGATCGTCGACGTGGCGGAATACGTGTCCGTTCTTGTTCCCGATTCGGTCAGCGACACGGTTTGCGAGGTAGAATCGCTGGTCGAGTAGACTCCCGTGATTCGATTGCTGGTCGAATCCGAACTCGATGTGCCGGTCTGGCTGACCGTCTTTTGATCGGTTCCGTCGACATAGGTGGTGGTTTTGGTGTAATCATAGCTGTCGCTCGATTCGGAGGCCGCCGTCGTCGCGGTGGTAATCGTGTTACCCGACGAATCGGTCGCGGTGGTCATCGACGTCGTTTCGGTCAGATGAAACGAACGGTCGCCGATCGTGCCGGACTGTGTGGTGGACGACGAATCAATCGACTCGGTGGCGTCCGCAAACTCTCCGGTGATACGGTTTCCGCTGCCCGTACGCTCACTCGATGACGTGGACGTGGTGCTACCGGTGATCGCTCGGTCGCTGTTGGCTTCCGAGAGGTCTTGCGTCGAAGTCGATCCGATCGTCGTGGTGACTGTGAACAGTCCCGTAATCTCGTTTCCGATTTGCGTTGTCGATTCGGTGTAAGACTCGTCCGTGGTACTGGAGGAGGTTTGGGTCTGGTTGGTCGTGCTGCCCGTTCCGGTCGTCGTGACTTGGAGCGTGTAGGCATCGGTGTATTCTCCGGTCGTTCGGTTTCCGGACCGGGTGCCTTCGTTCGATGTGGTGGATGTTGAGGTGGCGGTGGAAGAAAGCGTCTGGTTGACGGTCGCCTGATTGGTGGTGACGGTGCTGGTCGCTTCGATCGTCGTTTCGTAAGTGCCGACCCGAGTGTTCCCGGTTTCGGAGGTCGTGGACGATTCGGTTTCGACTTGACCGGTCGTCGTCGTGGTTCTGGTCTGATTGGTAGCCGTTCCCGATGCCGTTGCCGACGATTCGGAGACCGTTTCGGAGCTGTAACCGCCGGTAACGTGGTTGCCCGCTGCGGAAACCGTGGTGGTGACCGTTGCCGCCCGGGAGAGTGATTCGGTGAGTGTTTGATTGCTCAGCGTCTCCTCCATTTCGATCGTGTCGACGGACTGGCTGGACGAGGAATAGCCGCCGGTGATCGAATTGTCGGATCCAGAACTCGTATGGATGCTCGTCACCGTTTCGGTCAGTGTCACGGTTTGGGTTTGATTTGTATCCGTTTGCGTTAGGGTGCTGGACTCACCTCCAGCGGATGAATACGTGACGGTTCCGCTGAACTCGTTGCCCGTCGTCGTCGATTCCGACGTGCCGGTGGATTCCACGTTGACCGTGCTGGTCAGCGTCTGGTTGGTTGCCGTTTCCGTTTCGATGCTGCCGTAGGACGACGTGACGGTCTCGATGAACGCACCGGTGACGCTATTGCCTGATCGAGTGGTGGTCGCATCGGCGCTGCTGGAACGGGTGGTCGCCAACTCGAGCGTCTGGTTGGAACTGGTTTCACTGCCTGATCCGTTGACCGCTTCGGTGGTGGTGCTCGAGAAAATTCCGGTGATCGAGTTGGAGGTGCTGGTGGTGTCCCCGGTCGACGTACTGGTGAAGGTCGTGGCGACGAACGCATAGATTTCGATCGGATCCAACGCCCGGTTGGCCTCACTCGTGGTTCCCGCCGTCGTCGTTTCGGTATGAATCACGGCACTTTCGGATCCGGCGATTTCGTTTCCGGTCGCGCTGGAGTCGGTGACCACTGTGGTGCTGGAAGTTTTCGACCCCGACAATCCGTTGAGCGCGAAGGTCTCGGTGAAGGTGGATGCCGAATTGCCGGTCGTCGTGGACGAATAGTCTCCGGTGAGATGGTCTCCGGTGACGACGACCGTCGAACTTGAGGAATCGGTCGAGTCATTGCGGGTATTCGGCCCCGTCAGATTCGATTCCGACGCACTGCGTCCCGAGGTTGCGTTCAGCGTCGATGCATAGGTTCCGTCGATCCGGTTTCCGGTTTCAACGTTTTCGGTCACGGTGTCTTCGCTGAAGGTCGCGTCGATTACCCAGACTTGGTTGTTGTCTTGTTGGCTGCCGGTGGCCTCGGATGTCGTCGTCGAATTCGAAGCGTACTGTCCGGTGATCAGATTCCCCGACTCGTCGGTCGTCGTCTCGGAATGAATGCTTTGGTTGCCGGAAACCGTTAGCGTCTGATTGGTCATCGACGAGCCAACGGTCGTTTCCGAGACACTGCCGGAACGGGAAACGAAGACTCCGGTGATCGAGTTGGATGTCGAGTCGGATGAGAACGTCGATTCCGTCTCCACGGTCTCGTTCGTCGTTTTCGTTTGAACCGAGCTTTGAGATGTGGTTTCGTCTTGTGAAGCGCCGATCGTATTGGACGTCATTGCCCCGGTGATGGAATTCCCCGAAGAAGTCGCGGTCGAGTTGTTGGTGAAAACCGTGGTGACGGTCGAACGGGTGTCTTGATTGCTACTGATTTCGGTTCGCGTTCCCGTCGACGTGGAAACGGCCGTGCTGCCGAAAGCGCCGGAATAGGCATCGTTGCCGGAATCCACATCGAGACGCGAGCTGGTCGTTTCGTGGATGCCAACTGTCAGCGACTGGTTCGTGTCGGTCTGGGTCAGTGTCACATCGGAAAGCGTGAGCGTGTCGATGTTCGATGTCCCGGCGACCGAGTTGCCGGTTTCCGATTCGGTCACGTCCTGAGTTTTGGTCGCCGTCGCGTTGATCGTGAGCGGACCATTGGTGCTGGTGGACGTTCTGACCTCGGTCGATTCGGTGATCGATTGTTTCGAGTAATCGCCAGCGACCGCATCACCAGAACTGCTGGATTGATACGAACTGTCGACGGTCGTCACATAGTTGACATCCAGCGTCTTGTTCGTGTCCTGCCCGACGAGCTCGGATTGCTGGGATCCGGAAAGCGAGTCGGCAAAAACCCCCGTGATCGAATTGCTGGTCTTCGTGGCGGTCGATTCAAACAGGGAAGTTTCCGTGACCGAGGCATTCAGCGTGCCGTTGGTGACCGTTTCGAGACGGGTTCGGCTGCCGGAGTTGGTCGTTGTCGAGTTGGACTGGCCGCTGATCGAGTTGTTGGTGAAGACTTGGGTGCGACTGACCGACTCGGTCACGGTGGCATCGACCGAGAGCGTTTGGTTGGCGATCGAATGCACGACCGAACTGTCGCTGGTGATGTCGTTGGTACCGGTGCTGGTCCCGAGCACGGAATTTCCGGAGGCGGAGACGTGGGTGGTTTGCGATTCGGTCGCCGTGAAGGTTTCGACCCTGCCGCGGTTTGTTTCCGTCTCCGCAGCGGTCGATTGATGACGGGTCAATTCGTCTCGCGTGAAGATTCCGGTGATCGAATTGCCGTCGTAGTCGGTGACCGTTTCGCTTTGCGACGACGTCGTATTGGTGGATTGCAACAGCTGATTGGTCAATTCGGTCGTGCGGTCGGACTGAATCGTTGAGCGTGAGACGTACTGGACGCTCCCTTCGATCTGGTGTTCGGCGCGGGTGGTTTCGGTGTCGGTCTGGTCCGTGATCGAAATCGTCGTGGTCTGCGGCCCGTTGGTGGCTGTCTCGGTTTGGGATACGGTTTCAGAGGCCGTCGACAGGGTGTCGAAGACGCCGATGATCAGGTTGCCCGAGGAGGAACTGCTGGTCGACGCCAAATTGACCGAGCTGGTGGTCGTGGAGAGCGGTCCGTTGGTGACGGTCTCGATTCGCGTGGTTTCCGATTCACCCGTTTCGCCGCGGACGACTTCACCGCTCAGGTTATTGCCCGACGATTCGCCGAGCGTCGTTCCGGAGCTCTCGATCGAGACCACATTGACGAGCGATTGATTGGAAATCGTTTGATCGGATTGCAGCGTATTGATCGTCGTCCAGGCTTCCTGGTAGTGCCCGGTGACACTGTTTCCGCTCCGCTCGGTGGTCGTTTCACGACTGGAGAACGTGGTCGCCTCTTCTTCGTAGGTTTGATTGGTCACCAGGGTGCTCGTCGTGACCGATTGCGACGTCACCTCGTTGCCATCGTAGTATCCGTTGACCCGGTTTCCTCCGCTCAGACTGGACGAACTCGCGTCGGTCGTCTCGGTGGTCTGGGTCGTGCGTTCGCCGTTGACCGTGGTGCGCGCGACGACGATTTCCGAAGTCCCGGACCGCAGCTCGGAATAGTTCTGTGTGAATTGGTTGCTGAGCCGATTGACCTGAGTCGAGCTGCCGCTGGTGGTCAGTGAAGTCGTCGTTTGATCTTGATTGATCGCGCTGACTTCGATTTGCTGGGTCAGCGTGGTGTTTTCTTGGCTGGTCGTTTCGCCGGTGACACGATTGACGTATTCGGTCCCACGCCCGATGGCCGTCGTGCCGATGTTACGAGTTTCCTCGAGTGTCTGATTGGTGCGTGTGACCTGCTTGCCTTCGTCAGAATTGAAGTTGGAGTGGATCGTGAAATCGCCGGAGAAGCGGTTCCCTTCTTCGGTTGATCGTCGATTGGAATTAGACGAGGCGGACTCCTGCTCGGTCAGCGATTGATTGGTATTCCGTGAGGAAGAATCGGAATCGGTTTCTTCGACCGTCGTGCGAATCAGGTCGCCCGTGATTTGATTTCCATCCGATTCGACGTGCGTTTGCGTCGTCGAGTCGGCTTCGCTGTGGGTCAGACTGGAGACGTTTCCACGCACCGAACTGGAATCACGAGTCACGGTGGAGTCCGAAACGGAAGCAAAGACCCCGGTGATCGAATTCGAAGACGTCGTGGAAGTCGAATTGCTGACGACAATCGATTCACCACTGACTTGTTCGGGGCGAACCGGATTTTCGGTGTCGAACGGTTCCCGCGAAATGACCAGTGGCCCGTTGGAGGAAATGGTCAGGTTCTGCGACCGGCCGGAGGAGGTGCTGCTGTGGTCGGTCTGGCCGCTGATCGAGTTGCCGGTCGACGTCAGCTGCTGCGTCGAGGTCGAGCTGGTCCCCGCCCATTTGCGTGACGTTTGATTCCGCTCGCTCGTTTCGGATTCGGATTCGGTATTGATCGTTTGATTGCTTGTGAAGCTCCCGACGATGCTGTTGGAGGTCGAATCGGCGACGCTGACGGTCGACGACAGCGATTCCATTTCGGTTCTCTGAGCCACCAGCGTGGACGTGGTGAGCGAGGCATTCGACGTACGAGTTTCTTCTTCGGTCGACCGAGACTGCGTCGCCATCGCCGTGGAAACCGCGTTCCCCTGGATCGTGGATCGGTCGGAGGTCTCGGTTCGCAGCTCGGAGGTTTCTCGGTAGTCTTGATTGCGAACCGTTTCGCTTCGGACGACCGTTGACGTCCCTTCGACTTGTCGCGAGTAGTCACCGGTCAGGGAGTTCGAATCGGTGTTGATTCGGTCGGTGCGTTCGGACAGGATCTCGGCGGCGCTCGAATGTGTCTGGTTTGTCGTCCGTTCTTGCGATGTCGTCTTGGTTTTCGTTCGTTCGGATTTGTCGACGTTGCCGGTTCGCGAGCTGCCGGTACCGCTGAATCGCGTTTCCGATTCGACGTCTTCGTCGCTTTCGGTTCGCAGCGGCCCGTTGGTCGTGACTTTGGTGGCGATCACGTTTGCAAACGTAAAACCGCTGAATTCGAACCGGCCGCTTTTCGCATTCCCTTCCTTGTTCGATTCACCCGTGGTTTCCGTCGTCGAGTTCGAAGTTTTCGTCTGTGATTGATTGGTGGCGACGATGGTGGTCGAATCGTTTGTCGACCGGTCTTCGTTGATTTCGAAGTCACCGGTCTTTTTGTTTCCTCGGGTGACGACGTCAAGATCCCGGTTCCCTTCCGATTCGGTAGTCGTCACCGCCGTCTGATTCTCGGTGCGATCACTCGACGTGTAGCGGGTGCTGCGGTTTTCGACATAGCGATAGTCACCGTCATAAAAATTACCACGCTGCGTGACGGTCGCCCGAGTGGTGGAATCCTGCAGTGATTCTGAAGAGGATTGTTGATTGGTCGTCTGGGACGTGACCTGCGATATCGACAAATCCGACGAGACGAACACAAACTCACCACCCACGTTGTCACCGGTTCCCTGCAAGGTGGAAGTCGAATCGGCGGTCGCGACGGAGTTGCTCGTCAGCGTTTGGTTGGTCTGGGTTGTCTGGGTGTCCGACGAGGAGGTGCTGGTCGTCAGGATGGTAAAACTGCCGAGCAGGTCCCCCGACTTGGTCGTGAACGTGTTGGACCGGCTGGTTCCCGTGGTGGTTGTATCGCGGGGACCGTTGTATTGCCGCTGTTCAAGAATGTCGGTGGTGACATCGCGCGTGATGGTGAGATTGTAGTCGTCGCGTGAGACGGAACCCGTCGAGCGGAACGAAGATTCGGTCTCGGTGCGATGCACGAATCCGTACGTCTGACGTCCACCACGATGATCGACCGAGGAGAACGAATCGATCGTGTAGTCGCGCGTGATGGAGTCGATCGGGCCGAATTCACGCAGGACTTCGAGGCTGGTTTCGAAGCCTTGAATCGTGAAATCGCCAGCGAAGCTCGATCCGCTGCCGCCGACCAAACTATCGATCTGCGACTGAAGATCACCGTCGATGAAACGTTCCCCGCTCGTGAAGTAGTCCGACGTTTTTTCGGTCGTGAGCGTCCAATCGAAATAGCCGTCATCGTAAGTTTTTTCGTCAACGAAGTAGCTTGTCGAAAAGACCTCCGTGTCCGAGTCTTCGGCGAAGGTCGTGGTGCTGAAGCAGCTGGCGCCTTCGCTGAACCCGTCAAATCCGGTTTCATAATGATCGACGATCAGGGATCCGGGCGTGAAGTTCACGGGATCGAGGCGTCCACCGGAGATGACCTTGCGGATGTTGATCGACGACCCGCCGCCGGATTGGCTGGCATTGGGCTCGCCCTGACCGTCGCTGCCGGCGGTGGCAAGACCGTAGGAATACACGAAACCTCCATATCCGACCGAGACAACGTCGTAGACTCCGGTGGCGCGATCAATGGTCGCGCGGGTCGCCAGACCGGCCGATCGAATCTCTTCCTCGCTCGGCGGATCCACGGAGCAAGAAACCCCGACTTGATCATTTTCCGGCGGTTTGATCGGTGAGGCGAAGCTTTGGATCGACGGCAGAATTTCGTTCCCTTCGTCGTCGACCGTGACGAGCTTTTCGATGTCCTCTTCGTTCACCGTGTTGACGATGTTGGCCAGCGAGACCGCGATGCCGCCGGTTCGGTTCTTGTGGTCGGTGATCTGAACGGTGATCGCGTAGGGGCCTTCGCGGTCGTACTGATGTTCCGCCACGACCTCAAAGCCCAGCGGTAGATCATCGATTGGCACGATCGTCCCTGGGGCGAACGTGCCATCTCCGAAGTCGATCGACGCGCTGAATTGATCTGCCTTCGCTTTGGGGTCGCCCGCGATGAACCGTGCGAGCGCCGCGCCGCCTTCACGCTTGAACACTTTGTTTTCGCTGAGATTACGGCGTTCGAAGGCGTAGATCAATTCGCCGGTCGGATGAACCGGCGGATTGGCGCGGATCACGTGCTCACCATCGGTAAAGACGATTTGCCCGGAGTTGTTGAGGATGTCAAATCCTCGGATATCGTCGATTCTGCCGATCCCAGGCAAGAACTCACCCAACGTGAGGACACGATTGAGCCCGACGAACAGCCGATGATCCAGGGTGTCGTTTTCAAAGTCACCCGGGAAAAAGCTGACCGTCTGAAGGCTTTCCCTTCCTTCGCTCATCGCACTGAAGGAAATGGTGAAATACGGGGTGCCGGGTTCGTCGCCGACCTTGGGTCCGTTGATTCCGACCGGGCCGTCGAGGATCGCTTCTATCGATCCGACGTCTTCGCCGTTGACGTCCACTTCGTTGGTGTCCAGGGTTCCGTCGCCTGAGATGCCCACGACTTTTGCCCACTTTCCGTCGCGGGCGTTGATGATGTAGACGCCTTCTCCCATCGGTCCGTCACCGGCGACGGCGGCGTACCCGCTATCGCTGATCGCGGCCCGATCGCCATAAGCCGTGAAGTCATTGCTGCTCGTTTCGTTCAGATCGAAATCGACGATCGTCACATCACCGCCTTGGGTCGTGTAAACACTGTGGCCCGTGTCAGCCATCATGGCGTAGCTGATGGGGCGATCGATCCCGACCGACTTGTACGGCTGGCGTCCCTGATGGCCGTACGTCACCAGATTCAACCCCGGGTCTCCCGCGCTGCTGTTCGTGCTGGCGACGAAGATCGATTGCCCGGCGTTGTTGACCGATGCCGAGTGCGGATAGATCGCGACGAAAGGCGTGACGTACAGTTGCGGCACCCAGATCGGCGCGAGCGAGGTCGCCAACGAGACCGCGTTGAGGACATCAAAATTGAAGTTGTCGGGGTCCTGGAAGACGTTCCAGACCGGATTGACCGGAGTGTAGTACGTGCTGGACCAAACCGGATTGAGCGTCCAGATTCGCGGAACGAGCTGGAACGAGGCGCTGATCGCAAATCCCACGGCGCCCGGCAGAAGGCCCCCAAGAAGGGTCACCAACTGCAAATCGATCATCATCGGGTTGCCCCAGCGAAGCCCGGCGTTGGCGATGCCGAGATCGCCTACCCCGATTTGCGTTGGCGTCCCATACCGATCACCGCCGAGCACACGCTCGCCGTTCCACAATTCGGCATAGGTCAACAAGACATCGGTGAAGGTCAGGATCGGGACTCCCATGATGGGCATGCCCAACATCGCCGCCGCATTCATCTGCCGCTGGGCGAAAATGCGATCCTGGTCGTTGATTTGAACGATATGACTGAACAGGGCACTCGGGATTCCGCCGGTCCCGTTGTTGGGCGGCTGTGAGACTTGATTGCCGCCGCCGACAAAGCTTTCCGGCACCAGCGACAACGCGCCGGTGTCTTCGCTCCAGATGTACAGGAAATCGCTTCCGCCGTTGGTGGTCTGGAACGCCACGTTGCCCTTGTTGTTGATCGACACGCCGCTACCGATCTCACCAAGGTTGTCGGCGACGAGATCAAAGCTGTAGTTGGACGGTCTTGCCCGCAGGATGATCTCGACGACGCCTTCGCTGCTGGCTTGCGGCGGTGGACCGGCGACTGCATTGACGGAACGATCGCTGGGATCTTCACCATCGGCAGCCGGGGCCGCGGGCGGCGGCGGATCGCCCGACGGCGCCGGCGGTGCGACTTCTCGCACGGTGTAAGTGAAGGTATCAACGACATCGATCCCGTCGGCTTGCAACTGTGCGATCGTTGCACTGACGCTCGGGTCGTAACTGAAGCTGCCGTCGGGATACACGATCACCCGCGCGCCGTATTGGCTGAATCCATCGAAGGAAGCTTCCAGGATTGTTCCGTTGCTGGCCGCGTCGGGATCGCTGTCGTTCACCAGGACTCCGTCGGCGGCGGACACCTCGATCTTTTGCGTCGCAACGGTCCAGAAACCGCGTTCGATTCCGTCGGTACCGGCGATCGGTGCATCGTCCACTCCGATCACTTCGATCCGCACCGTCGCGATCGATTCGGCGCCCCGTTCGTCGAGCACCACGTACTGGAACGTATCGATTGTCGTTTCGCCTTCGGCCAGTTCCGCGAACGCTCCGGATGGATCGTAGTCGAAGGTTCCGTCCGGCCGCAGCGTCACGAGTGCACCGCCGGCGCTGAACAGGTCGGTCTGACTGGGGTCGATCAGCAACGGTGGCGGCGAATCGATGTCGCTATCGTTGGCCAACAGACCATTGGCCGTCGTGGTCGTCAGCAAGCCGTCGGCCGAGACGCCGCTGTAAAAGTCGTCGACGGCGGTCGGGGCGTCATTGACCCCGGTCACCAGCAACGTCACCCACTCGGTCGCCGAGGGGTCGAAACCATCGGTAACCCGAATCAAAAAGCTGTCGCTGGTCGTATCGCCGGGGCCCAAGGATTGAATGCCGGGCGATCCGGATGCGTCGTAGACGAACGTGCCGTCGGCGGCGATGACTACGGTGGCGCCCTTTGAACTGGTCACCGATTCTTGCACCATGCTCAAATCCGCATCAGCGGGCAAGCGATCGATGTCGGTCGCCCCGGCGAGCAACGATTCGAACGTCCCTCCGGCGATCTCGCCGTCTTCGCTGATCGTGATCGACGTCGGCGCGGCCGTAGGAGCGAGATTGATGCGGCTTTGCACCCAGACTTGCGCGACAGCGGTGTCGCTCAGCCCCGAAGGATCCGTGACCGTGTAAGTGATTTCGTCGAAGAGATGATCACCGGCCGCCAAGTTGTCGAAAGCGGCCACCCCGTTCGGATCGTAAACGAAATCACCGTCGACCAGACGCACCGACGCTCCGCGCAGACTGGTGGGCGCGATCAATGTCACGGTCAATCGATCATTGACGTCGGGGTCGAGGTCGTTGACGATCAAATCGGCCGGATTGATTGCGACGGGAACGCCGGCGCGGGTGAACAGCGTCGGCGTCAGCTCGGTCGCCAGATCGTCCACCGCGGTCGGACCGGCGTTCTCTCCGCTGATGGTCAGATAGACGGTCGCCGTCGCAGGTTGATTGCCGCTATCGCGCAGCGAGTACGTAAAACTGTCCGAGACCGTTTCGCCATCGGCAAGCGAATCAAACACGCTGCCGGGAGTGAACGTGAAACTGCCGTCCGAGGCCACGTTGACCGCGGCGCCCCATCGTGTTCGCGGATCGAATGAATCGATCTCCGACACACCGACCGCGTCGTTGGCACGCAAGCCGTTTGCCGCGCTGACCGTTAGCACCGTCGAAGCGGACGAGGAATAGTAGTCGGTCACGGCAACCGCAGCGGCCGGGGAGGGAACCTGCATGGCAAGTTGCAACGCGCGCGTCGTCGCCCCTTGAGACAAGTCCGCGACCGTGGCCGTCGCAAAACCGGCGGTCGGCGCGGTGTTTGCCGTGTAACCGAACGTCAGCTGCTCTCCGGCGCCCAAACCGTCGACAGCCGGATCGATCGCGGCCAAGCTGATGAAATCCGATCCGGGAACAAACGAGACGCTCCAAGTCGGGGGAACGACCAGATCGGTGACGGTGACGTCCACCGGGATCGGAACCGAAATCGAATCGAGACGTCGCGAGAGTTCCGCCGCACCGGTCGCCGTGATCACGTAGCGGTACTCGTTTCCGATGGGCGTGACGCCGGCTTGCAGCGTGGGCGCCGCGGAGGAGTCGCGCGTCCATGAAACTTCGGCCGGTTCACTCGGGCGTCCCAGAGCGTCGATCGCGGAGAAGTACAGCGTGTGTTCGCCGTCCGGGAACGGAGCTCCATGGATCGACTCGATATCGGTCGGCGTCAGCGTGAAATCACCTGCATTCAGGTAATCGTTCAGGTCGTACACACGTCGCGTGAACGTGGGATCGGTGCTGACGATCGCGTTGGCGATCGCATTTTCGGCGCGCAATTGGCCTTGGACGATTGGCGGCGTCAGCGTCCCCTGATCGATGACGTCGAAGGTGAATGTCGGAGGAAGCAATTCGCCGCGCGTGAACACGAACGTTTGTTCGGTGATGTTCCCCGCCGGGTCTTCGCTCGTCACCAGGAACTCGTTCGTGCCGACTTCCAAATCGACGACGAAGAAGAACAACCCCGAAGCATCGATCGTGGGCGTTTCGTTTTGTCCGCTCATCGTGACGCGGGTTCCCGGTTCCGCCGCACCGATCAAGTTGACTTGGTTGTCGGTGGTGTGATTCGCTCGGACGCTGCTTCGGTGGAATTCGAGCATCTCCAGCGTGACCGCCTGCGGGGGTGTTGCATCGATGGTCAGCACCAACGGATCGGACGGTCCGGCAAGATTGCCCGCGGCGTCTTCGATGGTCGCCGTCAGGTTGTAGGTTCCCGAATCGAGTGCCGGCAACGTGTACTGGGCGACTCCGGTGGACAGGACTTCGCCGACGAACTCTCCGCCGGCAAAGAACTTGACCAGGGCGCCTCGCTCGGCGAACAAACGAACGGTCGGTTCGGTCTGGGCGGTCAGATTGTCAAACTGATCGTGCCCCAGATCGTCGGACGTGACCAGATCCGGCGGGGCTTCGATCGGTGGACCCGTACGGTCGAGATCAAACTGAAGCTCGGCGTTGGATTCATTGCCCGCCGCGTCGGTCGCGACCATCGACAACAGATGGCGTCCATCGGGCAACGTGTCACCGAACAGCAGCTCCAGTCGTGCCAAGTCGATCGAAAGCAGGTCTTCATTGAGCGCCGACGTGATGTCGATCGGCGCTCGACCGTCCAATGATCCGACCAGTGACACCACATCGGAAGCATCTCGGACCAGACCTCCGATCGTCGGATCTTGGGTGCGGGTGTCGGTGTCGCTGCGTCCGGTGTCATTGATCAGATCGATTTCGAAAATCGGTCCGTCTTGATCGACGAACACGACGTCCAGGTTGACCGTTGCCGCGTTGCCGGCCGGATCGGTCGCCAACACTTGCACGGCATTGGTGCCGGGTGTCAGCTGGACGCCTTCGATTTGGAACCGGTCAAACTCACCGGCCACGGTGAAGTTCGGTCTCCCGACCAGCTCGAGTCGGGTGCCGCGTTCGGCCGTGCCGACGAGGGTGACCGTTGAAGTCGTGGTATGGAAAGGGCTTCCCAAATCGGCTCGTTGTTGTGCCGCGAGCAACCCGACGGTCGGTTTGACGAACGTGTCATCAAACGTGATGAATCGCGGCGCGGTAAAGAAGCTGACATTGCCGGCTGCGTCGATCGCTTGGGCGACAAATCGATGCCGCCCGCGCTCGCTATCGGCCGACAGTGTGACGATTCCGCCGGCATCGGCCCGGTCGACTTCGTCACCGTCGGCAAACAGAATGACCTGGGCGTCCGCGGCGTCGACGCTGGTGACAAACGTCAATGTCGGGCTGTTGGTGATCCCGTCGCCGGGAGTCCCCGAATCGGTTGCCGGGTCGAGTCGAAGCGGCGCGGGCGTGTCCGGTCGGGTCGTATCAAGCGTGAAGACAAATTCGGCGAGTTCGGAGACATGACCGACCTGGTCCGCGGCACGCATGCGGACGCTGACTGGACCGTCATCGAGTCGATGACCGGCGATCGTTTCGAGCACGCTGCGATCGAGTGTGAATGCATTGTCTCGCAACGACCCCAGCGTATTGACGAACGCGCCGGCGTTGACGCTGACTTGGAAACTGGTGATGCGACTCGCGTCGTCGACCCTTCCCGTCACGGTCGGGTCCTTTGTCAAACGATCGCTCGCCGAAACCCCACTATCGTTGGCCAGTTGCAATTCGATTTCCGGAGCCGACAGGTCGGGAGCGTCGTAGGTCGTCGAGGCGTCCACCTCGATCGGATTACCCGCCAAGTCCTCGGCGACCACGCGGAATCGATTCAATCCGTCACGAAGTCGGACTCCGTCAAAGCGATAGCTGCCGTCAGCGGCGGCGATGGTTTCGCCGATCGCCGTTTGCGAGTCCAGGCCTCGATACAGGAACACGGTTGCGTCGGCTTCGGTCAACCCGCTGATCGATCCGGCATCCGACCCCGCGCCCGGCAACGCAATCTCCGACGTCAACGAATCGGGCGCCGTGGTGTCGATGACCACCGTCAATGCGTCACTCTGCGTGCTGACGTTCCCGGCGACGTCGGTGATCGTCGCGGTGATCTCGTGCGTGCCTTCGTTGAGCCCCGTGAGCGTGACCTCGCCGGGCCCGTCGGGCAACATGAATTGAGCATGCGGGTTTCCATCGACCAATACATCGACGGTCGATGGTTCACTGACTTGCAGTCCAAAACTCAGCTTCGTCGTGCTCGTGATTGCGTCTTGATCCTCGCGTCCCAGATCGGAATCGGGCGACAGCGTCAAACGGGAAGGTGCGGCGGGGGCCGTCCTGTCCAGAACCAGACCGACCGATCGTCTGGCCGAGGTGTTGTCGTAAACGTCGACCGCCTGCAGTGTCAACGTGACATCTCCATCGTCGAGCGGTTGGCCGATCGCGTTTTCAATGTCCGTGGATGTCAACGTAAACGTCGCTCCGGTCAACGAAGCGGTCACGTCTGCCGGACCGTAGGAGGTCGTTGTGGAATTCGCCGCCGAAACCACGTTTACCGACAGGAACAAACCGGCGATGGCCGACGCATCGTTGATCGCACCGGACAGCGTCGGTTGCGAAGTGACGGCGTCATTGAAATACAGTCCGGTGTCGTCCGATAGCGTGACGGCGATTTCGGGCGCGTCGGATTCCAATCGCGGCCGGAACAAATTGATGCTCCGCTGGCGAGTGTTGCCGAGTGAATCGGACGACGAAACGGTCAGCGCGTTGGGACCGAACCGCAACGGAACCGCCGAAAGCGAGAACGCGCCGCCGGCATCCGCGGTCGTCTCGATCCCCGTCCCGGTCAAACGGACCACCGCTCCGGGTTCGGTCGTGCCGACCAGAGTGACCGAATCGAGATCCGTGGTTTGATCGCCGATCACGCCGGTATCGCTGGCCGGGTCGAGATCCAGCGAATCGATCTGCGGCGCCGTCGTGTCGACGGTGATGGTCAGCGTGCCGGTGACCGGACTGCGATTGCCGGTCGGATCTTCGGCGGTGGCGGAAAACGTAAAGGTTCCGTCGCCGAGACCTGTCAAATTGAGCGGGAAATCGACCGGGCTTGCGGCCACACCGAGCGCGATTTCTTGATCGCCACGGTATAGACGAACGATGCTGCCGGTTTCCCCCTCGCTGCGAATCACCACATTGGGATCGCCGACCGTCACGCCCGACACCTCGCTGCCGTCGGTCTGCACCAGCACCGGCGTCGTCGGAACGGGCGGCGCCGTGTCGTCGATCGTCAATTCCACATCCAGCGGATCCGAAACGTTCCCGAATCGGTCGGTCGCGACGAGCGTGATGACATGCTCACCTTCACCAAAGGCCTGACCGGCGCGGGCGAAAAGATCCGCCAATGGGAACCGGAACGACTTGTCGGCCGAAAGTTCGGCGACCATTTCGATGTCCGCAGATCCGTTGATCGACATCAAGAGGGAGCTGACATCACTGACATCGTTGATGACCAGCGAAAACTCGGCGTTGCTCTGGTAGGATTCGACCAGCGGCAGCGCGTTGTTCGGCAGCGTGACGGCGGCGATGATCTGCGGCGCGACGAAATCGGTCGTCAGGGTCAGCCGATTGCGCCACGCGACAAAATCATGTCGGTCAATGATTCCTTCACCGGTCAAATCGCGGTGCCGGACATAGCGATCCGAATCGGCATTGGAATTCAGACTGTTGCGGATGTCACGCCAATCTTCCACCTCGACTTCGTTGTTGCCGTTGACGTCGCTGAGCAGCCGATGGAACGGCAGCGGCAAATAATCCCCGCCGAACTCGGGACCGGTTGCCAGCGTCTGCAGTCGGTTTGCGGCGCTGGCGATCCCCGCCGTTCGAAGTGCGAGGTAATACTGCTTGTCCTGCTGAATCAGTCCGTCGACGTCCAAGTTCAGCTGGTAGGTCCCCGAGTCGTAGGTGTAGCGCGACGGATCCAGACGAATCTCATGACCGTCAATGTCGATGATAAAAATGTCCGCGGCGGGGTCGATGATCCAGGCGTCTTGATTGAATGTGACTGTCAGGGTGTGAATCAGCGAGCGCTGGACTTCCCCACGGTTGACGATAAACTCGACAACGGACATCGGTTCAACAATCACGGACTCGACATCCAAATCCAGCGATTCGGTTTTGACGACCGAATCGGCTGTTTGATCGGTCGCGGTGACCTGGACTTCTAATTTGGCTTGCCCCGACCATCCGGCGGCAGGAATCAAACTCAACGCGTCGAGTTCGTCCGGTCGCAAGCGATAATGACCGTCGGCGACACGTGTTCCACCGCTGAGGGTCGCACCTTGAGGCAGCGCCTGAATCGTGATCATCACTTCTTCGCTGCCATCGACATCCATCGCGGCCGCAGCGATCGACAACGGCAACTCGGTGTCCTGTGGTCCCGACGTCTTCTCGGTCGTCAACAGCGGGTCATCGGTGATCGGCGCGACCGTCAGACTGACAAACGCCTCGCCGGAAACAAAGCCGTCGAGATCCTTGACCGTGTAAGTGAACGAATCGTTTCCGGAGTAGTCCAAATCGGGCGCGTAGGTCACATGGCCGCTGCCGGGCGTGACAAAGAGCTGTCCGTGCGAGGGGCCGGACGTGATGGTGAGTGTCGACGGATCCAGCAACGACTCGTTGTCGACGTCGTTGGCCAAGACGTCAAAGACCACCGGCGTGTCTTCGTCGGTCGTCACCAAGTCGGTGTTCGCCACGGGGGCGCGCAACTGGCCGGTGACCAGGAACACGTTGTCGATCTTGACCTCGCTTTGAGTTTCGGCGAATCCCAACAGATCGAACGAAAGCACGGCCAGGGTCCCCGCCGGGATTGCGGTCAAATCGATTTGGACCAGCAAGCGATCTCCCGAAATCATTCCACCGAGATCGGCGGACGGATCAGCGGAATCGGCATCGCCCACCGTTACCGACGCGGCTGCCGTGTACGTTCCGTCCGAAGCGATGTTGAGTAGTGCGTCACTATTGCCGATGGCCAGTTGACCGGCCAACGGCGCCAGGGATGTCGCGTCCAACAGGGCGGCTTCGAAGGCATCTGGAGTTCGCGCATCGGTGGCGGAAAGGTTCAAACCCGCCACGGTGAAACGCAGGATCGATGCATCACCCGGAACAAAGAAGGCTTGCCGCACAGACGTCCGCTCACCAAGCGTCTCGTGAAGGGTTGCGATCCCGTCGTCAAACGAGACGTCTCCGCGGACGCTCCATTGGTCCCCCGCGGCATCGAACAGTCCGTTGCGGATGGCGAACGCCGCGCCGTCGGTCGGTGCCAGCGAAATCGGAATCAGCGTCGGCGGATCAACCTCGGCGACGGGTTCCGGCGCCGGCGTGATTCGCGTGTCGGTTCCCGTCGACGGATCGACCGGGGTTTCTATCGTGGGCGGCGTCCCCGAGACCGGATCCGGCTGGTAGATCGGAAACAGCGGATCGGTCACGAATCGATCGGTCAACGACAAGGCGGCGAAATCGGACGTGAATCCGAAGTTGGCGGCCAACAACTGCGAATCCGCGACGGTGATCGCGCCATCGGAATCAAAATCCGCGTAGGGGTTGTATTCCAGATCGCCAATAAAGGTGCCAAAGGATTCGAAGATCAATTCGCTGTCGAGTCCATCGACGGCACCATCCCGGTTGATGTCACCGACGACATCCAAGAACAGCTGGTAGCGTCCGTCATCGTCTTCTGACGCTCCGCGGACGTCCAGCACATACTGATCGGCGCGATCGATCGCGAACAACGCGACGGTGCGGTCTTCGTCGACGCTCCGTGCGATCGGTGAAAGCCCGGCGATGCTGGGTGTTCCCGCAACAAATGGACTTCGATACCTTTCCACGATCACCCGCACCCAGACGACTTGTTCGCCGGTCGAACGCAACTGGTCTTGATCGATCGTAAAGGCATACTGATGTGTCTGCCCGGCTTCGAGTTCGTTGATGATTTCGGCGCCGCTGAAATCGATCGCCCGGCCGAGATCACCGGTCAGGGGAAGCCCGCTGGGGTAGGACGTGTTTTCGCCACCGATGCCGGTCGCCACCGTCAACGCGCCGCCGCTTTGCGACTCGTAACCGTAGCGATGCAAGGAGGCGGGCGGATCTCCGGTCGGCGGCACCGCCACCGCGGCGACTTCGATCAGCCGACCGGCCTCGTCATAGACGTAGTGCAAGTCGCCGAGACTGGAAAGCGCGGCCGGCAGTCGGATCGATTCCACACGCCCGGCGTCGTCGGTGACGATCGGAATGAACGTCCCGTCGGAAAAGCTGATCCCGCTGTCGCTGAAGTGCCAGACGTCACCGTCGGGCCAAACCTGCCGCGCCAAGCGACCGCGTCCGTCCAGCACGTCGACTTTTCCACTCGGGTCAGTCAACCGATAGGCCTGGCCGCCCAACACGTCGTTCGCCGGATGATAGGGCTGGCCGGTTTCCTGGTCATAGTAACGATTGCCACCGGCGACGAGTAATCGATCGAGTGATTCAAGTGCAAAGTCGACTCCATCATCGGCCTCCCAGTTCGGCCGGTAGAACACGAGCGAGTCGTTCTGGCCGAACGGCTGGACGGCAACCGGTTCGAACGTGAATCCCCCGCGGGTCCCGTCGGGCAAATCCAGATAGACGCGGTCGCCGGCGGACAGCGCGGAGTAAATGCCGATCGATTCGAGGGCGATCGGATCGACGCCAGCGGCGCGTTGCTGCGGCGTGGTGCCGAGCTGCAATCGAGTCTCGCCGAACGTGAAACGCCAACCGTCGCCGAGTCGTCCGGTCACGTTTTGCGCCAGCGAATCGTACTGACGGGTGAACTCAAACGTTTTCCCGCCCACCACGATCGTCGCGTCGACGTCCGTGCGGACAAAGGCGTCGGTTTTGACCGCCGAATTGATGGCCAAATCGATTCTCGTTTCGCTGCCCCGGCCGCTGATGTCGCGTGCCGACAGCCGCAGCGTGTAGATGCCGTTGGCAATCGTGGCCGGATCAATCGTCGTCAACACGAATCCGTCACCGGTCGATTCACCCTCGACCAGTGGGCGGAAATCATTCGAACCGCGTGATGCGATTTCCAGCACCCAGCCGTCCAGATTGACATCGACGACCGACGCGATCAGATCGATCGGTTCGATCGCCGTCGTCACGCCACCGAAAGAGAGCGCCAGTTGAGGAGGCGTCTTGTCGGCGGAATCTCGTACACGAAGGGTTTCGGTGGTCGAACCGACAAAGCCGTCCACATCCGCGGCTGTCGCAACGAGCGTTTGTTTCCCGGGGACTCCGGCGACGATCTCGCCTCGTCCGTTGGCATCCAACGCGACCGGCACACCGTCGAGCGTCAGCGCCAGCGAATCGATTGGCGCGAAACCATCAGCGATCACGTCCACACGCACGGTTTGTCCGGGCAATGCGGGGAAGCTGGGTGTGGTGACGATGCGGACATCGGGCAACTGCGGCGTCGCGACCGAATCGATCACGATCGTATGCTTGGTTTCGGCCAGACCGTCACTGGCACGGGCGTCGATGACCGTGCGTCCGAGTTGTCCGGGGTTCGGCACCCAAGTGATTCGTCCGGTGGCCGGATCGAGTTGCGCGCCGGTGGGCAATCCGTATGCCGAGAAGGTCAACGTGTCATCGAGATCGGGATCGGTTCCGGCGATCGTGAAATCGAGCAAGTTGCCCACCACGACCTGATGATGGCGACTTTCAATGACCGGCGCGCGATTGACGTTTTCGACCACGATCGGAACGGTGATCGAATCCGATGCGGATTCGGAATCGGTCAACGTAAAGGTGACGTGGTACGTTCCCGCTTGGTCGTACCGCGGTTGCCATCGAAACACACCGGTGCTGGCATCAAAGAGTGCACCATCGGGAACATCGCTCGCGGTTAACTGAAGTGATCCGCCGTCAAAGTCCGCGCCAGTGACTTGGAACTGTGCAAAGACTCCTTCCCGGGCGTATTGGGCGGCGGGGAAAGCCAGTCGCGGGGCGCGATTGACAGCGCCGACGGTGATCGCAAACGGTTTCGTGTCCGAACCTGATCCGTCGGTGGCGACGACCTGGATCGAATACGAACCGGCGTCGTTGAACGTCGGCGACCATTCCAATCGCCCCATTGCGGGATCCAGCGTCGCGCCGGCGGGCATGTCGTTGGCATAGAATCGGATGGCATCGTTGTCCGGATCCGTCGCGGAGAAGTCGACCGACAGCGTCGCGCCTTCGTCGACGTTCGCTCCGGCGGGAACGGTTAGGGTGGGCGCGGTGTTGGTATCGCGAACCGTGATCACGAAGGACTGCGATGAGGTGAGCGACCGCGTGAGATCCCCGTTGCCTTCATCGGTCACCGTGACGGTGACGTCGTAGATTCCCAAATCGGCGGCCGTCGGGTCCCAATTCAATAGCGATTCACCGTAACGGGCCCCATCGACCAGACGAGCGTCAACCGGCAGCCCGGTCATCGCATACGTGAGCGGTTCCTGATCCAGATCGCTCGACTGCAACGGCAGACGCAACAATTCGCCCGGCAAAACCACCAACGAGGAAACCGGTGCCAGAACCGGCGGGTCGTTCACCGATTCCACGGTGACGACGAAGTCATATTGCACGGTTTCGATTCGACCGCGTCCGTGTCCGTTTCCGTCGTCGCTGGCGATCAACGAAAGCGTGTAGTTGCCCCGGTCGCCCGTTCCCGGTGCGAAGTGGAACGATCCGGTCCCGTTGCCGTTGTCGGTAAAGGAAACGAATTCGGGCAGCGGCAATCCCGGCAATCCGTTGGCGGCTTCGAGCGTGATGTTGTCACCATCGGGATCGACCACCGAGACCGGGATGTCGACCATGCCACCTCGGCTGAGCGTCAGATTGCTGATCGGATCGACGATCGGTCGTTGATTGATGTCACGGACGGAGATCGGAACGCGTGATGAAATCGTGATCGGATCACTGACGCCGTCGCCGTCATCGGTCGCTTCGAACAAGACGCTGTAGTCCCCGGACTGGTCGTAGCGCGGCGTCCAGCTGAGTGTCGCCGTCTCGCTGTCAAACGTCGCTCCGTCGGGCAGTCCGGTGACGCGGTAGGCGATCGGCGAAACGAGCCCCGGCGGGTCGAGTGTGCCGTCTCCCAAACGAACCGGTAGTTCAAAATCGGGGTGATCAGGATCGAAGGCGAACGACGTAATGACCAGCGTCTGGCCTTCTTCGACCGACCAACCTTGCATCGAGTCGAAACTGGGCGCGCCGTTGGCATTGATCACCGTCACGTCGATTTGGCCGTCGACCGATCGACCACCCGCCGTCACGGTCACGGGAATCGAAAGCGCCGGTGGAACATCGAATCCGACGGTCCATCGGAGTGTTCCGTCGCGCGCGTCCAACGTGGCGCCGCTCGGCAGGTCGGCACTGGTAAACAGCAACCGGTCCCCGTCGGGATCCGATGCACCGATGCGATAGGTCCATTGGTCGCCCTGACGCAAGGTGAATTCTGGAATCGGGTCCAGGACCGGCGGGCGATCGGCCTGGCCGACCAACAAGTCAAACGCATGCCGCGTGACGTTGACCCCATCGGTCGCGACCAACGTGACGTCTCTGTAGATGCCTGCGGCGTTTTCGCCCGGTGTCCACCAAAGCGTCTTGGACGTCGGATCGAAGAATGCACCCGGCGGCAGGTTGTCGGCCCAGATCTCGACCGAATCGTTTTCGCGATCGTCGATCTCCACGATGACTTGCAGGGTCTCGTTCTCGATCATCCGAGCGTCAGCCGGCGGCTGGACGAATTCCGGTGCCCGGTTCCCACCGGTGACACGAACCGTCCATGTTTGGGATGTGAATCCGCCGCGTGAATCGAATGCATACAACACGACATCGTTCTGCTCGGCGACACCGACCGTCGGTGTCCAGGCGACGAGTCCCGTCTCCGGATCCACTGTCATGCCGTCGGGACCGCGTTGCAGCAGGTAGGCGACCGCGACGCCGTCCGGGTCGACCGCATCGGCGTCGTAGGAATAGGCTTGGTCGACGGTCGCGAATGTCACCGGATCGGTTTCGAAATCGGGCCGCAAATTCGGCGACGCGGTGGCCAGGAATCCGGGAACGAAATCGGCAGCGACATTCTTCGGTGAGAGCAACCGAATCGTCTTGGCCGTCGTCGATTCCCCGGGACGCAGGCGAACGCCGTCGGGGACGTTGGCGGTCAAGTCAAACAGCCAGCGACCATCGGGACCCGGGATCGCCGGTTGACCGGGAACTGCGCCGCCGGCGGAAACGTCTCCGCCGGCCGGATCGAGAACCAGACCCATCGGCAACAACAAGTCATAGTCACCGGTGTTGCGGATTTCGACCTCGTACGTCAACGCCTGGGTCTGACGATCGAAGCGGGTTCCGGTCAGGGTGATGTCGACGTTCGCGGAAAACTCGCTGACCGTGGTGAAGTGGACTTCGTAACCCGCCGGCAGCGTGAACCCGCCCACACTTTCGATTCCTTTGCCGATGTACAGCGTGTGCTGCCCGGCAGAGAATCCTTGCACGAACAGATAGGCCGTTTGTGAAGCCTCGTGGTAGCGGACCTCGGTGATGACCGGTTGTTGGTCCTCGGGCAGGGCCGCATCGCCGCGGATGGCGTAGTTACCCGGATTGAGAACCGACTCGATCTCCGTGCCCAGCCCCGTGAACATCTCTTCGCTGAACGTCACACTGACCAGTCCCAGCGGCAGTGCGACGACGGTTTGTTCGGCCGGATTGGTCGCGACGACTTCGGGGATCGCGATCGGGCTGATCACATCGACTTGTTCGGACTGACTGATCAGAACGCGTCCGTCGCTGGTCGTCGCGACGACGTCGCCACGGGTGCCGCCGGTCGCGACTGCGACCCGACGCAGCGTCGCCACGTCGACCATCGTCAACTCGCTGTTTTCGCCCGTGGCGACCGATTGGCCGAAACCGGTGTTCCCCGTGTTGTGGGAAACGAACATCAACCCTTCCAGTGACGTTTCGGATTGTCCGAAGGCGATCGAATCGATCGGGGTTTCAAAGGAGAGTACCGTTTCGGCGCGTCCGAGAGAATTGAACCGCACCACCGCGTCTCGCTCCGGCCACTGCACGCCATAAAGTGTTCCGTCAGCGGCGAACGCGAGACTGCCGACCCGCAAGTCCAAGTCACGACTGAGTCGTTTGAAGGTGCCGGTGTCGGGATCGAATCGTTCGACACCATAGCGGGAACCGACGATCACGTCGCCGCTGGCCGGATCGATGGCCAGACCCATCGTCAAACCTTCGCCGTGTTCAGCCAGGATGCTGCCGTCGATCGGATCGAGTTGCAACAGCGGACCGCCGCCCGTGGTCGCCCACAGTCGGCCGTCGTCATCAAACGCGAGGTTAAAGATCGGATGATCCAGTTCCGCCCATGTGCCTTCGGCCGTCCCACCGTTGGCATCAAACAGGTACAACTGGTTTCTGGCCGTGCCGCCGCTGATCAAAATGTCTCCGTCGGGCGTTTCGGTGATCGCCATCGGTCCGATGCCGCTGGTTGCGACGCCGGTGGCGGTGATGTCGAAACCGTCGGCGAATCGTTTGGCGGTAAACGGTTGCAAGACCGTGTCAAAAATCGCCGGGTTGGTGGTCGATCCGGTCGAGGGGACCAGGTTTTCGGCTGCGGCGAACAACGGATTGGTCGACGGCTCGGTGGTCGGCGGCGTCGGCTGTCCGAAATTCGGGCGCGTCGTGGCGTCGACCGTCGGCAAGGCCCCGAGGGAATGGGTGCTGCCGTCATCATCCGCTGTGGCGCCCGCCGGCGGGGTTTCGCGGTTTCCGGCCAGGTCCGTCGCCAACGCCAAAAACTCATACGTGTGCCCGACGCGACCGATGAAAACTTCTTCGCCGACCGCTTGGCCGACTTGGCGTTGCCAGATTTTGTAGTCGCCGCCGTCTTCGGCGACGTACAACGTGACGTGTTTGAATCCACTTCCACCCGCATCGTCGGCGACATTCCAGGCGACGACGAAATCGTTTTGATCGTTCAGCGGCGTGACGGTCACATTGCTTGCGGGCGCTTGTGCATCGATGGCGTACGTCAGATCGTCGGCATCCTCCGGTGGAGCGTTGTCCAACAAGACGCGGGCTTTGGCGGTCAACGATTGTCCCGTTTCGGCGTCATCGGAAAGCTCGATGCTGTAGGAAACGAAACCCGCCCCTCGGCCCTGCGCGTTGTTCGGCGGCAGCAATCCCCCATCGGTATTGGTGCGAACTTCACCGGTCAGCGGATCGATGGCCTGAATCAACCAGGTCGCGGCGTTGGATTTGACATCGATCCCTCCGCTGACGCGAACGTTAAAACCGAGCGTTTCGGCGAATTCAAAGTCGCCTTGATAAAGGGCCCGTCCGCCCGGAACTCGGATCGTGATGTCGCCGACCTTGATGTCACCCAGCTGGAACGTTCTGGCATCCATATTCTCATCGAGCGGTACGACCACACGGACTTCGTTGGCGTCGCGAGTCGTGTTCGGATCGTTTTGGAAATTGATCGTGAACGGAAGCGGTTCGCCTGCGGGAACAAAACCTCCCGTTTCCAGCGTGAACGGACCGGTTTGCGAAACCGCCCCGACGTTGGTGCCTTGTTGGTCGTAGTATTCCTGCAAGTTCAGCGGAAAGAAAACATCTTCGTCGTTCGGCGTGATGCCGCGGATCTGGTAGTCGGCCGGGATGCCCGCACCGCGTTTGTCGAACGGAACCCATGGGACATAGACACGCATGGTTTGAAAATGCGTGTTCAGATCCAGCCCCAGATCGTAATCGTCGAACGTCGGCAGCTCGGGAACGGGGTTGGCACCGCTGAGGATTCCGAAGAACGACAGTGAGTCGCCGGTGAAATTGGCACCGGTCGTGTCGTTGGGGGCTTCGAGCGTCGGATCGTGACCGTACCAGCGGCGGACGGTGTCAAAGAAGTCACCGAATTCGCCGGAGAGAATGATTTGATCTCCGCCGGGTCCGCGCAACACACCGCCGGCCAGCGTCGCCATCAAACTGGCCAGTTCCTGGTCGCGTCGCGTCGGCGGCACGGCATCTTCGGCGCGCAGCCGTCCGCTTTCGGCCAGATAGCTCAGGTACATCGATTGCCACGCCGCTTCGTTGCCGGCCAGGTTCACCAGCGCCGCGTCGGCATCCGCGTCGTCCAAGATGCCTTGACGCAACTGATCCGCTTCGGCCAACGCATGGTCGACGAACTCATCACGCGACATCGACGTCGCCGAGGCGACGACATGGAATTGGAAGGGGATCTTGGGGATCGTCAGGAAGTCGGGGACCGCACCAAAGACTTCCCAAATGAACGACAGCCCGGGTGAAATCTGGTCCAGTGCCGAGGGACCGTCGGCAAGCAGATCGATTTCGGCGTATTGGGGAAGCGCCGCGTAGATCTTGGCTTTGAAGGATCCCCAAGCGTGATCGTGCAACTCACGCAAGCCGGGATAGGTTTGGACTTGGAACGTGAATCCCGCGAACCCGTCGGCCGGATGGTCGAACAGGTAGCCGCCGGCGGTGACGGTTCCGTCGGTGTTGACCGCCGACTCGAGTTCCGCCCAGGGCAGATCGGCCAGCGTGCCCTCTTCGGGACCGCCACGCAGATTGGACGTGAAATGGTTGTAGGGCAATCCGTAAACGAAATCATTGATGCCCATTTCCGGAATGCCGACGTTGTAGAACACGTAGGGCGCGTCGATGTTGCCCAGGTTCTGCAGCGCGACGCTGTAGGTGCCCGGATCGCCGGCGAATAGGTAACGCGGCCCGCCGATCCCGATCGTGACTTCGGGTTCGATCGTCCGTTCGACTTGGAACCGATACGGCACGACCGCGACGTCACCGCCCGGATTGATGACTTGCACGTCATACAAACCGTGCGGGGCATCTTCGAAATCAAACGTGACGATGATCTCGGACGCCGACACGTAATTCCGATTGACGGGAACGATTTCGGCGAATCCCGGTCGGACCAATTTGACGACCGCATCTTCGTGAAAGCGTGCCCCGGAGATGGTCGTGGTGACGTACTTGGAATCCCCGCCGAGATCCGTTTTGATGTTGGTGATCGCCAGCGGCAACAACTCGGCCAGAATCCGAATCGGCGACTGATCACTCTCGGTGGCAAACCCCCGCACGAGCACATAGTAAGTCCCCGCTTCGGTGGCCGGAATGATTGCCGCGGGTGTCTCCGACAGCGTGCCGCCGCTGCTGGCGTCAAAGGTTCGGACGGTCGGCGCATCGTTGTGCCGCAAGAAGATTTCGTGGGTCGAATCGTCGTCGGCAAAAACGGTCACGCGCAACGTGCGGTCGAAGGGGACCTCGACCGCATACAATCGTTGCTGTCCGGTTCCCAGGGTCGTCGGCAGGGGGACGTCCAGCGTCAAGAACGGCGCGGTCAATTGCATCGTCGATGGCGATGCGGTGATGTTGTTGCCGTCCGCGACGTCCTCGTAGACCTGATTCAAGATATCGGCGCGGACGATGGCCCGGTACGCGCCGGGGGTCAACGAAGGCGTGATCGTTTGAAACGTTTGGGTGTAACTTTCTCCGGGTGCGAGCGTGCCGCGGAATTCCAATCGTCCCGCCGGGGCATCCCGCAAGTCCCATGTCGCGTCGCTGGAAAAGAACAGACTGTCGGACCAGCGTCCACTGGCGGTTTCGTTGCTGGTGTTGGTGACGGTCCACGAGATCGTTGCCGGCGAACCGGCTTCGACATTCACGGGAACGGTGACGTCGGTGACTTGCAAATCGGTCGGCGGCGGCAACTCAATGATCATGGGAACCGCCGTCGTACGCGAGTTATTGCGTTCGTTGGGCCCCTCGAAGACGTTTCCGCTGACGTTGTTGCGATCCGGGTCGGTGATCACGAAAACGTAATACGGCCCCAGCAAATCCGCCGGCAGCGAAACCGTTCGCGACGTCGTGTACGAAGCACCGGCGTCCAACCCGACCTTTCGTTCCAGGGATCCGAGGTAGACGTCCGTGCTGAGATCCAAGAACTCATCACGTGACAGGTAGATCAGATCGAACCAGTTCTCTTGGCCGGCGACGGTGTCTCCGCCGAGATTGCTGACGGTGAAATCGACATGGATCTCTTGCCCCCGGTCGGCACGAAGCGGCGCGGTGATCGCCGTGACCTGCAAGTCCGGCAGCGGCGCCAACGTGATCGGCAGATCGCGGATGGCGATGTTGTTGCCCTCCAATTGGTATTCTTTGACATTGGCCCGCGCCGATTCACGCGATGCTTCGGAAGCCAGATCCCAGGGGGCGAGTGTGCCGGGTGTTTCGAACTCGATCCCGATCAATTCAAACCCGATATTGCTCGGTCGCCGCGCGCGATCTTGCCGGGCGGCCGAGTCGGTGAACAACAGCAAACTGAAATCACCTTCGATCCCATCGGGAAGACGGGCCTGGATCGTGCCGGTGTACGTTTCACCGGGCTTCAACGTTCCGGTACGAAATCGCGAACCGATTTCGTGATCAAAATTATCCAGCGAGGCGTCGTGCGAAAGGAACAGCCGATCGAACCACGACCCGACGCGTGTTTCTCGATTGCCAACATTTTCGACCGTGTACGAAATCTGAATGGTCTCGCCGGACGTCGCCCCCGCGGGGACCTGGAAATCCGTGATCGTCAGATCGGCTTCTTTGTAGATGATGGGAAAATCGGCGCGGGCCAGGTTGTCGCTGGGGTCTTCAAAGGCCCAACGATCAAAGTGACCGAGCCAGGTGGCGTTGTCTCCTTCATTGGCGGGATACCAATCCGTTTCCAGCAACCGCGCCTGGTAGGGAAAGTACAACGGCGACCTGTCATTGTGGGCGTCCAAATGCACCCACAGCGAATAATCGTCTCCGGTGCCTTCGGGCAACGTGGTGGTAAACGCGATCGTGTAGCGGTCGCCCGGGTTGATGATCGATGTGGGAGCGTAAATCGTCGTGCCCAGGAAGGACGCCCGACGGCGAACAAACTCGTCATCCGCCGACAGCCAAATAAAATCTTTCCAGTAGCGCGTGCCGCCCCAGACCGGATGGGTGCCGATATTTTCGACCGTGTAGGTGAACGTGACCTGTTCGCCGGAGAACACGTTGTCGGGAATGTCGAACTCCACGACCTTCAGGTTCGCCGGGTAGCTGCGGATGTCCGAATCGACTGCGGTCGCGTTGTTGGTTTCGTCGACTTCGTCAACCGGATGGTACTTTTCCGGCGGTGGGATCTGCGGGAAGAACCCGGACAGGTCGATCGAGGGTTCCGGCGGCACGTCGTCGTCGGTGATCACCACGATGTACTGACCGGTCGCCGAGGGGGACAGCGCGATGTCCATCGAATCGGTGTAAGACGCTCCTTTCGCCAACGGCAGGTCGCGTTTCTTTTCGCCGAGCAACAGCGTCGTCGCGTGAACACTCTTGGGATCGGGCAGATCGCTCAAGTAAATGCGATCGATCCATCCGCCGGGTTCTGCGTCGGCCAGCCCCAAGTTGTCGACGGTCCAGGTCACGGTGATCGTGTCGCCGCCCGAACCCGTCGGCGGAGCGATCACTTCCGAGACGACCAGATCGGGTTGCGATCCCAACACGTCGATCGCGCGAGCTTTGTAGTTGTTGTTGTCAAAGTTGTTCGGGTCATCGGGGTTGGTGTTCGACGCCAACGTGTCTTCGGGGATCACATCGAACGGGTCAACCCAAGGCGTGATGTACCAGGTTCCCGACTCCAATTCTCTCGGAATACGGACGGTGGCTTCCGTTTCATATCCGGCAAACCGGTCCAACGCGCCCTGGTGCGTCAGCGTCGTTAGAAAGAAGTCGCCTTGACCGGGGTGGGGACGATTTTTGTCACGTGTCAGCCAAACACTTTCCGACCAGGTGTCGCCGTGGGTCGCTCCGCTGCCGAGGTTCGTGACGGTGTAGCGGATCGGGATCGTGCTTCCGGCGACGACTTGGCTGGGCGCGACGACATCGCTGACGACCAGATCCGCCAGCGGTTCGGGCTCGATGTAAATCGACTTGTAGGTCAAATTGTTATTGTTGTTGGGCCACTCCTCGACGCGGTCTTGTGCGTCAGTCACGGCGATCACGTAGACGTCTCCGCGATAGCGAATCGGCACGACGACGCTTCCCGCTTCGGTGCTGTAACGCTCGCCGGCCAGCAGCGCGGCGCTATTGGGCAGTTCGCCGATCAAGATGTCCGCGTGATCGACCGTCGTATCCAACGACAGGTACACGCGATCGACCCACTGGGTGCTGCCCGTGCCCACGCCGCCTTGGTTGACAACGACGAATTCGGGTGACAGCGTGGCGCCGGCTTGCAAGCGGTCCGGGATCGTAATCGATTCGACTTGCAGGTCCGGCCGCGGAAGCACGTTGACGACGATCTCGCGGGACGTCGTGTTGTTGTCGCCGCCGGCACCTTCGTAAAGCGCGTCGTTGAAATTCGTCTTGACGAACAGATTAAAAGTCCCCGTCGTCTGCGTGGGAATCCGAACCCGTTCGCTGCGGTGGTAGGTTTGACCGGCGGGCAGCGGATCGATGAAGGGGAACTGGCCGAGCTGGATCACGTCGGCGTCGGGGTTGCCGGCCTGTTGCAGGTAAACGCGGTCCACCCAGCCGCCGGACGCCTCGTTGAGTCCGATGTTTTCCACCGTCCATTGGATGTCGACCAGTGTCCCCTCTTGCGCTTCGGTCGGTGCGGTGACCGAAGCGACGATCAAATCCGGCGGCGGCAGCAATGTGATCGGAAACGCCGCACTGGCGGTGAAGTTGTTGTCGTCGTAGAGGAATTCGAAGGGGGCGTTACGGCGGGCCGCATGCACGACCAGATAATGGTCACCGGAAAGACCGTCGGGGATCCGCAGGTTGCCGGTGCGGGCGTACGTCGCGTCGGGAGCGATTTGGCCGAAGTGTTGGAAATCGGTTTCGGTTCCGTCGATCAATCCTGTCGCGTCGGGCGTCGTCGAGAGGTACACGCGATCGTACCAGTCGCCACGGCTGGTGACGCCGATCCCCGCGTTGCGTACCGTCCACGTCAAACTGGCGATCTCGCCGGCGTTGACCGGCAGCGGCACATCGATTGAATCAACAACCAAGTCGGCATAGGGTGCCGGCATGATGTCGATTTCGCCGAGCCGGGCGACATCGTTGTTCGCCTCCAAGTCGTTTTCGAACACCTGGTCGCCGTAGTCGCTGCGGACGAACAGGGTAAACCGTCCGTTGCTGGCGATCGGCAGTCGGAACGTTTCGCTGCGCGTGTAGGAAGCGTTTTGATCGAGTCCGCCGGTGTGGTCAAACGTGGCGACCACCAGATCGTCGGCGTCGCCGACGGTCGCATTTTCACTCAGCACGATCGCGTCGGTCCACTGGTCGACGAAGCCGCGACCGACACCGCGGTTGGTGACGGTCCAACCGACCGTGATGTCCGCCGGGTCACCGATCGTCAGCGCCGGCGCCGTGACGCCACTGACGGCCAAATCCGCATAGGGCGATAGCGTCAGCTCGATCAGTTTCGCGGCGACGTTGTTGTTTTCCCCCGCCGAAAGTTCACCGAGTTGGCCGGCGGTGTCGGTGACGAGCAACAGAAACTTGCTGCCCTGCAGATCGACCGGCAATCGAATCGTCCGCGATTCCGATCGTGTTTGCCCGGCATCCAGCGGCGAGGAAATGATGAACTCATCGACCAGACGATCGTCGCCGGAAAGCGTTTGATTGTCCGAAAGGTAGACCCGTTGTTGCCAGGTTTCGGCGGTGGCGGTTCCCGAATTCAAAAAGTCCCAGGTCACATCGACTTGTTGTCCCGAATTGCCCGTCGCCGGCGCGTCGAAGTTGCGGATTTCAACATCGGGGTGCGTCATCGTGGTGACGCCGCCGTAAAGCGAATTGTTGGTTTCGTACGGTCCTTCGAAGACGCGGTTGCTGTAGTCGCTGACGATCTGAATTCGATAGTCGCCGTCGGCCAGATCCGGCAATTGGGTCGTCATCATGGACACGTAACTTTGGCCCGGGCTCAGCGGACCGGACTGCAAGACCGTTCCGACCAGGTAGCGAGCCGCGGGATTGACGACCGATTCGAGATAAACCCGGTCGTACCAGTGCGTCGCGGTCGGCTCGTCGCCCTGATTGGTGACTTCCCAGCTAAACACCTTGGATTGTCGCGGTTGTCCGACCGTTGGTCCGCTGATGGAGGTCGGTAGCAGATCGACGAGCGGTGGAAAGCTCAGATCGAGGGCGGCTGAAGCATAAACATTGTTTTCGTCCGATTCGCTGATCCAATCGAACGAGTCGATCGATGCGAGCAGGTAGTACGTCCCGGCCGTCAGATTGTCGTCGAGCGGCAACGTCAACGTCAGGTCCAACGGATAGCTCTCGCCGACGGCCAGCGGATCATCGCGAGACACGCTTTCCAGCAGCACATCATTGCCGTCCAGCGTCAAGTCCGTGGACAAGTAAACGCGATCTCGCCACGATCTGCCTCCCGCAACCGAAGCACCGGAATTGATGACCTCGAAGCTGAGCGGGATGTCGCCGCCGAATGAATAACTGGTCTCCGGCGTGGTCAGGTTGCCGCCGACCAGTTCCAGGTCGGGCAGTGCCCAATCGAAGGTTCCGGTGAATTGATCCTCGATCGGTTCGCCGTTGACCTGGTCTTCGTCCTGATTCATCACGTTGCCGACGAAGTCCAACACGTCGGGACCGATGGTGATGCTGTATTGGCCGTCGACGTATTGGGAGAAGTCTGGTCGCAAGAGGAACAGGTTGTCGGTTTCGGCGAACGGTTCGATAAAGTCGATATTGATCGGCACGGCGCCCGGACCGATCAGGCTGACATCGTCGACGAAGAACGAATCCGGGTCGATCGGTTCGTCGAATTCGATGATCAGGAAGGGGCCGTCGGGATACACGGCGCTGTCGGACGGCGTGATGCTGGTGATCGCTGCACCGCTGGAGAACCCCGTGATGAATTCCAAACTGGTCGGTGACAACTCGGGCGCGAGCAATTGGCTGCCGAAATCGAGTCCTTCGTAGGTCGGCGTGCCGAACTTTCCGTCAAACGTCATCACCAGATAGCTGTCGCCTTCGGCCGGTTGGTAACCGCCTCCTTGGACCGTGCGGATGGTGCCGAACAAATCGACGAACCCGGTGACCTCCAGCACGTCGTGCTGGAAAATCGGTGACAGCCCGGTGATGTCAAACTCCAGATCGCCGAGCGTGTCGAGCACGAGATTGCCGTCGATCGTCAACTTTCCCGCCGGAGCGAGCAACCCGTCCACGATCAAGTCGCCCGCGACAACACCGTTGCCCGTCAACACGGATCCGGGCTCAAGCGTGAATTGCCCGCCCACCACACTGTTGCTGCTGGTCGTCACGTAGACACCGCTCAGGTTGGTCAGCGATGCGGAATTAGAGCTCCCTAAATCAACGCTGCCGCCGTAGCGTGAATGGATCCTCGAGTACCGCGCATCACCGGACAGGCTGCCGGCCGAGGGATCGGTGAATGACTGGAGTGCAGAGAGATCGATCGAACTACCGATCCCCTCACTGAGCAATTCGACGCGTCGTCGTCGTTGGTCCCCTTGGCTGGTTTCCGTGATCGTTTGGGTACCGGAAAGATCGATCGTCCCGCCGGAAAGCGATTCCAACAACAGAAGTGCGTCGTAATGGTTTCCACCCGTGATTTGGGTCACGTTCTGTAGATCGATGACGCTTCCATAGCCTTCGGCACGCAAAACTTGCGTTTGGCTCGAACCGGTGGTTACATGGGTGATCGACGTGACCGCGGGTAACGCGAGGGTCGCTCCATCAATCACGACCAAGTTCGCGCCGTCGATGTTGCTCAACTGCGGCAAAGCGACGTGACCTCCGCCGGTGAGAGTGACCTCGCCGCGTTGGAGCGTGGTCAATAAGGGCGCGACGACTTGGTAGCCGTGGATACGCAGAGCGGTTCCGGGCGCGTCGGTCAGCGCGTTCAATTCGATCATTCCGGCACCAATCGGTTCAATCACGCTGTCCCGTGCCGATTCGAGTGCAGGTGCGGGAAACGTCCCGAGCTCATCTACATAGACGCGAACGCCACGAATCGTCGACAAGGCCCCGGCGTCGACTTCTCCGCCACGTGTGGCGGTCAGGGTGGAATAGACTTTGTCACCCGAATACGGCACCGGCGGTTGGCCGACATCGGTGAACGTCGTGAGCATCGAGACATCAATTCGACTGGCGCGGCCGTCGGCGATGAAGTGAACCGCCCGACGACGGGTGTCACCCGATGACGGGTCCGTGACCGTTGCCAATTTTGGCAGTTCAATCGACCCGCCTTCTTGGGCTTCGAATCGAAGCGTCGCTTCGTAATGCGTCCCGCCGGTGATCTCGGTCAGATTCGGCAACGAGATTCGGCTGCCATCGCCCGATGCGATGAACTGTCGAGCTTGATAGTAGCCCGTCGAATCGTGCGAGTAGGCGGTGACCAATGGGAACTCAACTTCGATTCCCGAAGACACCGTCACGCCGGATCCGTCAAGATTGGTCAACGAGGCGAGGTTGGCGCTCCCATCGGCAGACAGGTTGATCGTTCCCTGCGTAAACTCGGTGATGTTGGGTGCGTCGATGGTCGCATCGTTGGCGACGAATGACGTGTAACTGGCCGTCAGCAGATTGGGGAAACGGACCGTGTTCCCCTTTGCCACGACTTCTGAACCGGACAGGGTGGTGACTCCACCGAATGTCCAATCGCGACGCTCATCGGGTTCGATTCGAACCCCGATCAACGTCTGCAGAGAATCCAGACGAATCTCGCCGCCGCGACCGAAAACCAATTGTGATCGCTGACCGTCTCCGCTGGACGATCCGTTGCTGTCTTGGAATTGCGACAGCGAACGCAGGTCGATCAAACTACCCCGATCCCGAGCCACGACGTGGATGGCTCTGTGCCGTGTGTCGCCGGAGAGTCCGTCGACGATCTCGGTAACACCGCGTAGATCAATCCGGCCGCCCGCGTGCGATTCGATCGTCAAGTCATTGTCGTAGAAGGTTCCCCCGGTGATTTTTGTCAGTCCGCTCAAATCGATCGATGAACCGGCACCACGGGTCGTCCACGATCGGTCTTCATAGTTGCCGGTGGAAATGAAATCGTATTCGGTGACACCGGAAAGATCGAGCGAACCGCCGTCAATGACGGACAGTGAAACGCCGTCGATCTTGGTGAAATGGCTCCAATCGATCGCCAATCCGCCCCGCAGATTGATCGCACCGCGATTGAGTTCCGTGAGAGCACTCAGGTCGGCCGTCGCCTGATTGAGCGTGATCGTCGTATTGGCCGCGGTGGTGAGCCCGCTGAAATCGTAATCGCCGAAACTCAAATTCAAGGACGCATGATTTACCGATTGGATGTTCGCCGTTTGCATCTCGCCACGGCCGTCGAGTGAAATTTCCACACCACTGAGTGACGCGAGCGCCGGCGCATGAATCGTTCCCCAATCGTAGACGACCAATTGTGAACGTTCGTCCGAGTTGGCATCGGAGAAACTTGCCAGGGCGTTCAAACGGATTTCGCTGCCGACCCCCGAAGCGACGATTCGCACGCGGCGAACCCGGGTATCGCCGGCCCCATCGTTGATCTGGGTGACCGCGGACAGATCGATCGTGCTTCCGGCCGTCGCGGAAATCGTCAGATCCGTGTCATAGTGCCCGCCCCCGGCGATAGCCGTCAAACCGGTCAGCGAAATCAAACTCTGTGGACCGTCGGTCGTCCATGTTCGGTCTTGGTAGTTTGCGGTCGAGGCGTGATCGTACGTGGTGACCAACGGCAGACTGATCGACGAACCGTCGCCGGCAAACAAAGAGGTTCCATCGATGTTGGTCAACAATGGCGCCGAAATCGCGGCGAGATGGTGCAGCGTGATCGACCCGCGGGTGAACGACGTCAGCGATGAAAAATCGACCGTTGAACCCGTCGCGGTCAGACGGACCGACGTGGCGGTCGCCACCGCACTCAAATCCAACGTCGATGTCCAGGGCTCGACATCGACCCGGTCGAGCGACGTGACGTTTTGTAACGTGACCCGACTCTGAGCTTCACGGACGACCCGCACGCCGGCAAGCGTTTGCAGCGACGGGGTATTGATCGTTCCACGATTTCGCGCCTCGATCGAGGAGTACTCCCCGTCGAATTCCGATGAGCGATCGTTGATCGAGGTCAACAGCGGTGCGTCGATCAAACTGCCGTGACCGTTGGCGACCAAATTGATTCTTCGCAGCCGCGCGTCTCCGGAATTCGGGTCCTCGATCGCCACCAAGGCCGGCATTTCGATTTGCCCACCACCGAACACGTCGATGCCCAGACGTGCCTGGTAGTGAGTTCCCCCGGTAATCGTCTGCAACGCATCAAAGACGATCCGGCTGCCGGCGTCTTCGACGAACCAACGCCGCGTTTGGTAGTTCGCCGTCGATCCATGGGAGTATTGAGTCAGGGTCGGAAAATGCAACGCAGCGCCTCCGACGACTGTCAAACTGGCGCCGTCCAGGTTCACCGTTCCGTCGGCGGTAAGAATCGCATCCGGCCCCGAAGCGGCCAAGGTCGCACCATTGTTGACGACCAGCGATCCCGAAAGCAGCGAAGCGTCATGGATCGTCAGCGACCCGCCGGTGAGTTGCAGATTCCCCGCACCATTGATGCTGCGGACCGCTTGGCCGCCGGCGGTGATCGTGACCGTCACCGCCGCGTTATCCAAAATGACATCGTCATCGGCGTCGGGGACTTGACCGGTACTCCAGTTCGCCGCCGTCGTCCAATCGCCGTCGCCACCGATCCAGGACACCGGTGCGGCCTGTGCCGACAAAGACTCGGCCGGTGCCATCGGAAGTTCGGCCTGCACGACGATGTCGTTGTTTTCAATGACCGGTGCCGCCGCAATGATCGGTTGCTCGGCGGTCGCAATCGGACTGTTTGCGACATCGCCGTTCACATCGGCGTTGACCAACGTCACGATGGAAGGCGCAAAGATTCTGCCGTCGGACGTTTCGGTGAGAAACGAACGCACGTCCCCGTTGACGTCGATCAAGTTCACCAGCGAATCGAATGCGATCTCCGAACCGCTGCCCGTCGCGGTGAACCCAAACCGTCGTGTTCGCGTGTCGCCGTCGGGACGATCGACGATTTGTTCGACGCCGCTCAGATCGAGCGATCCGCCGTTGCTGACGGTGACATTGAGTCGGTTCTGGTAGGCGCTGCCGCCACGAATCCATTTCACCCCAGACAGATCGAGCTTGCTTCCCGATCCGCTGATTTCCCACGTCGTCTGTTCATAGTTCGAGGACAGGGCCAGATCATAAGAGCCGATGCTCGGCAAAGCGACCACTGTGCCACCGAAAACACGGAACGCCGTCCCATCAATCTCAGTCACCGCCGGCATCTGGATCGTCGCGCCGGCGTCGGTTGTTAACGTATTGAACACGAACCGCGTGATGCCGGGCAAAGAAGCGTTCGTATTGTGGAGTGACAATTCGGTCCGGCTGATCGACTGCAGCGACGTGAAATCACTCGGCATCGAATGAATCGTCACCGCGCTGTGCTCCAGTCGAACAAGGTTCGCCGCGGCCAGATCACCGGCTGCGTCCAGCGTCGTGGTGACACCATGCAGGTCCGTCAGGAGAGGAACCGTCAGCATGCCGCCGGCGGTCGCATCGATTCTCGACCTCTGGTCGGTGTTTCGATCAATGATCGAGGTCAATGAACTGAAATCGATATGGCTGTTCTCGCCTTCAGCCGTCACTTGAAAAGACCGCAGGCGGGTGTCGCCGCCCCTGGGGTCGACCAGTTGCGTGACCGAAGACAGATCGAGTACGCCTCCGCCGGTGGCCCGGATGGTCATGTCGGCGTCGTAGTGACTGCCGCCTAAAACGCTCTTCAGGTTCGGCAGTTCGAGTCGGCTGTCGACTCCATCGACGTGCCAGGTTCGATCGACGTAATTGCCCGTTGACGCATGTTGATACTGGGTCACACCGGGCAGCGAAACGGTGACTCCGCCGCTGACACTCAGGTCGGTACCGTCGAGATTGGTCAACAGCGGCGCCGTGAACGTCGCTCCCGCGGTCGCTGAAATCGCACCTTCACGAACGCTGGTCAGCAGCGGCACGCTCAGGTCGACTCCGGTCAGTGCAAATTCCGTCCCGTCGGCGATTGTCAGTTGGTTCAGCGTCACACTGCTGCCGCTGAGCGACAACCGCGAGTGGGACAACACTTCGAATTGCGAAAGCGGCATCGTCCCCGTGCTGTCATTGATGAAGTGCACGCCATGTGCATCGGTCAGATTCCCGATCTGAAGACTGCCCCCCGTGGCGGCTTGAAAGACCGAACGTTGATCGGTATTGAGATCGACGACCTGTCGCAGCGAGGCAAGGTTGATCAACGAGTTAGCTTGGGTCGACTTGAATTCAAATGCCCCCCTGCGGTTGTCCCCGGGAATGTCTTGAACCGAGACCAGCGACGGCAGATCCAAAACCCCGCCGTCATTCGCGGTAAAGTAGTGTCGCGTTTCATAACCCGGCGATCCGGTGATCGTGGTGACGTTTGGCAATTCGATTCGGCTGTCAGCGCCGGAGACGGTCCAAGTGCGGGAGTGATAATTTGAGGTATCGCTGTCTCGCACGGCGGTGACCGAAGGCATCGACAAAACGGCGCCGCCGGAAACATTGAAATCGGCCTGATCGATGTACTTCAATGCACTGACGTCGAGCGTCGCTCCCTCGCGAAGAATCAAGTCGCCGCCTTGGATCCCGATCAGGCTGGACAGATCCACTGACGCCGAGCCGATGTCGAATGTGACGCCGTCGGCACGGGTCAAATTCGGAAATACTCGGTCGACATCGCGGATCGTGACAATGCTCTGAAAGATCCCGCGGAACTGATCGGAGGTGATCGAACCGGACGTGTCAAAATTCAAGCGGGCACCACGAATGAACTGCAAATTCGGAGCGACGATATCGGCGCCTGCGGTCGCTTCGATCAACGAGTTGTTGGAGGCATTTGCGTCCAGGCTGTAGTCCGCAAACGAGCCCAGCTGCGTCAAATCAATTTGGCTGCCTGCCCCATCGGCGTCGATGACGATTCTTCGCAATCGTGAATCACCGCCGGTCGGTTCGGCGATCGCGGTGACCGACGATAGATCGAGCGCCGCACCGTCGAACGCCTCTAAGTAGAACTGGGCATCGTAATGTGAGCCGCTTTCGATGGCGTCGAGGTTCGGAAGCGACAACGTGCTTCCGGTACCGCTGGCTCGAAAACGTTTCCGTTGATAATTGGCGTCCGACCAGAATGAATAGCGATCCACGCCGGGTAGCGTCATCGTCGCGCCGCCGGAGACGAGCAGGCTGGACCCGTCGATGTCGCTCAGTGCGTCCGGGGTGAAACTGCCGTCGCGTAGATCGATCGTCGAACGGACGGCACGCTCCAGCAGCGGCGCCGTGTGAGTGGCTCCGGAGAGCACAAGCGTCGTGCGTTCCAAGTGCCGCAACGAATCCAGCGGCGCTCCATCGGCGGACTGCAGCGTGATGCTGGCACCGATCGCCGAATCCAGTGAACCGAGCCGCAGGTCGCCGCCATCGGATTCGACGAATCGGGTCAGCCCATCGGTGTTGTAGTCTTGCACACTCACCAACGCCGACAGATCGATCTGGCTGCTAGCGCCGGTGGCGCTGAATTCGAGAACGCGACTGTACGTGTCGCCGCGACTGACATCGACGATCGATTCGAGCATCGGCATCGCGATCACACCGCCGGACCGGGCGCGAACATACGTGTCGGAATACCGCGAAGTGCCGCCCGTGACGTCGACGAGGTTGGGAAACTCGATCCGGCTTCCGCTGTCGGTGGCGGTGTAGTAACGATCCTCGTTGTACTCCGACGAAATCGGAAATCGCGTGACGCCCGGAAAGGAAATCACACCACCGGAATTGGCCGTCACGTTGACGCGATGGAGTTGCACGCCGCCATCAACCGTCAACGCTGCATCGTCACCCGTGGCGACCAGCGTCAAACCACGCTTGAGTTCCAAATTGCCGCCGACGGAGACATTCCCCAGGATCACGAACTGGCTGGCCGATCCGTCGACGGTCATGTCCGCGGCGATCGTCGCCGTCAGAACTTGACCGTCGGTCGGATTGAGCGTGCCGTCCTGGAACGTGACCTCGTTTGCGATCAGCGACCGCGTCCGCAGTTCCGCACCGTTGACTTCCAAGTGTTCGGTCGTGTCGATCGAATCGACCACCACGTTGCCGTCGATCCGCACCAGCAACTCGCTGGACGCATCGGCGATCACCGCTTGGTCGGCCGCGGTCGGCACGACGTCGCCGTCCCAGTTCAAGGGATCGTGCCAACGCTCGTTGTCACCGCCACCATCCCAGCTGACGGTGGCGAGTAAATGCCGGTCTTCCAGTTTCTCAAACGGAGACCGCATCAAGCCTTCGGAAAGCTGCTTGCGTCGCTGTCGAGCCGCCTTGATGCGACGACGATCACGAAGCTTTTCCACAACCCCGCGCTGGTCACCCAGCGAGTGTTTGTTCCGAGTCATCGGAGATGCCTACTGCTGCGGACGGCACGCGGGCAGATTCAGAGTCTCAAGGAAGGGCGTCGGCTGCGGGCCAACCACGGAGGGAACGCTTCGCTGAATGACGGATCTACCCCGACCGCCCATTTAACTATGGAGGGGGGGACATCGGCTTGATTCACGCAAGTCGCGGACCGATTGAGGACTGACGGGAGCGGCGGGATCGAATCCGTCGTGACTCGAGCCGAAACTCACCGAGCGGCCATCGTTTGGTCTGGCAAAAACGACGCAAACTCCACCGGGCATAAGCTTCTAGCCTAGTGGTACCGAACCGCAATTCAAGCATTCTTGTCTGGTAGTTCGTGGCATTCTTCTGCAATTCATCGAACCATGAAATCTCGCACAATAGATGTGTCCAAACGTGTCGTCAAAGCGTTCACACAGGGCACACCAAACGCGTCGCATCCGCCCACCTCCAAAAACATGCGGAGCACAGTTGAACCGGTATGTCACACCCGATTGACGCACCCGCCGACTCTCCTACCAAGCGTCAATAACAGAAGCTTGCGTTGGGGTGATTGCCGGTCTATTGTCAGGGATCGGCTTCGCGCGCGGAAACCATCGCGATTGCATCCATCACCGTCCATCCACTTCAACCCGTAGAGGTTCCGATCATTCGAGGCGGACGCTCGACGAATCGGATCGATTATGACTCTCCCACGGCCAATTCTTCTCAGCAAAACCCTCCGGATCGCGATCAATCGTGGCAGTTTCCTGGTCGGGTTCTTGTTGCTCAGTAGTGTTTTCGAGCAGCCAAAGTCTGACGCGGGGCTCCTTGGAGGCCTGAAGGATCTGACGAACATTGCGAGCGAGAATAAGTTCACCGTCAAGTTTGAGATTGCCGCATCCGACGCCTCCGATCCAAAAATCGTCGGATTTGATTTGGACTACGTCGAATTGGATATCGTCGGCAGCAAAGTCAATTCCACTTCGCTGGGCCCGACGTCTTCGGGCGCCACCTATTCGTATTCACGAGTAGACTTCACTCCAACCGGTAACTTCGCCAATTGGGATGAAGATGCGGTCACCCAAAACTTCGACGCCTTGTTGGACTTCGAGTCGCGAGTCGTTTTCGAGCCATTCGGAATCCCCGGAGCGAGCCCGTATCACATGGTGAACGGGTCGCCCTTTGTTTTCGGAATATTCACATTCGACTATTCAGGTCTCAATATTGGCGACGAGGTAAGGCTTGATATTCAAGGAGTACTGCCACCAGGAGAGACGGTCTACACGAACGCTGGAGTTGTAAGTAACGCGCCCAGTGGTGGAACCCAAGAAGTCAACTTTGAGTATGGAACACTCGGTGATAGCTTTGTCGTATTTACGGTGCCTTCCAGCGGTGGTAGTACCGTAATCCCCGAACCCGGAAGTGCACTGATCTTCTTGAGTTTGACCGGTTTGTCTTTGGCAACTTTGCGTCGACGCCGCACGCATTGGGATGCTTAGAATGGTGACATCGTCCGCTCGACAACGAAATCGACTAGCTGCAGTTGGGACGCTGGTTGCTCTTTCTCTTTTTTTCGTTCGGCAAGCAAGCGCAGAAGTCATCGCCCGATTCGATTTCGAAGGCAACAACTATATCTCCGAACCGTCGAACACACCGGGGTTGAACACGGGTTTGAACTTGTCCAATTCGGCGGCCGTTCTTGGGACAAACATCGGACAATTGCAGTTCTCTCCGGGACTCGATCCAACTGCCGCGCTCGGCAGTTGGGCCGATCACTACGACAACGCGCTCGGCTTTAGCACGGATGTGAACAATGATCGCAACTTCTTGACGTCCGATCAGACGATTTTCTTTCAGGTCGAGGTGCAGTCGGGGTTTTTGCTCGATCTGGAATCGCTGAGTTTTGAGACGCTCAAGACACGGGGCTCTGATGCCGCCGGCGACACCAACACCGCACGGCTGGACTACACCCTTTTCCTCAATCCGGCCGGCGATCCGGCGGTCGATGGATTGATCGGCAATACAGACTTCGTGTTCCGGAACGCCCATGACCACTTTGCCGACGGCGTGTTCGGCGCGGAGACCACCGGCCCGAGCTTTTCGACCGGGCGTCATGCGGTCGGCCCGATCGATTTGAGCACCAATCAAAACTTGACCGGGACCCAAACCATCGCGATCCGATTGTACGGCAGCGCGGGCAACGGAAACGACCAGGACTTCGGCATCGACAACCTCGTCCTCCGCGGTCAAGTCACCGCGATTCCCGAACCCGCCTGCACCGCAATGCTGCTGCTGGGCATCGCCGCATCGACCTGCCGTCGACGCCGGCCGAACGCCAGCTAACCGTCCAGACTCCGGCGTGACATCCCATCGGGCGGCTCGTTCGCCCGGGGCCTATCACCGCCCATCATCCGTCTTTCAGAGTGATTCAGTTGGTTCTGCGTTCCATCGTTTCGATTGTGCTGCTTGCCGGGTGCTTCGCCGTACCACTGCCCGCAACCTCGCCAGCAGACGATCGCCCTCGGTTGTTCGTGCTGACCGACATCGGCGGTGACCCCGACGACCAACAGTCGCTTGTTCGGTTGATGGTCTACAGCAACGAATTCCAGATCGAAGGACTCGTCGCCTCCGCATCGGGAACGCCCGGGGAACTGAACGTTGCCACGACCAGAACGGATTTGATCCGCGAAACGGTGTCGGCCTACGGAGAGGTCCGCGGCAACCTGCTCCGACACGCCCGGGGTTGGCCCGAAACCGAATCGCTGCTGAACGTCATCAGGTCCGGCAATCCGCATCGAGGCCGCCAGAACATTGGCGAAAGCCATGACACGGAGGGCTCGGCACTGCTGATCGAACGCGTCGACGCGGGAGCCGCAGATCGCCCCTTGAACATCACGATCTGGGGTGGGCAGACGGACCTGGCTCAAGCATTGTGGCGGGTTCGAAAGGATCGCGGCGCGGTGGGGCTGGCGGAATTCGTCAAGCGATTTCGCGTCTATGACATCGCCGATCAAGACGGCATCGCCGACTGGATGCAGTCCGAGTTTCCGGGGATGTACTACCTTCTTAGCAAAGCCAGGGCAGGAACGGACAAACGCAACGCGACGTTTCGGGGCATGTACCTGACCGGCGATGAATCGCTGACGTCACGAGAATGGATCGAGACGAACGTGCGCTCGACCGGTCTGCTCGGTCAGCTTTATCCCACGAAAACGTGGACCAGCCCCAACCCTCACGGTTGCATGAAGGAAGGCGATACGCCTTCCTGGTTTTTCTTTTTGCCCCGGGGTCGCAACGATCCCTCCGATCCCACGCAACCCGGCTGGGGCGGACAATTCTCTCAGGCTGCCGACGGCTGGTATCGCGATGACCGGCTGAAAACGGACCCCCGCCTTGGCGTCAGTCAATGGCGAGCCGAATTTCAAAAAGACTTCGCGCTTCGCATGTCGTGGTGCAAGGGTCCGTGAACACGCCACGGGGCGGCGAGATTCTTCTGGCAACGGCAATTGAGTCGGTGATCGCCAGTCACCGAATCGACAAACCGTTGCCGGACCGCTACAGCCGCGCGAGCAATTCACTCTTCTTGTTGGCGAATTCTTCGTCGGTGATGTAGCCCTTTTCTTTCAGCGAGCCGAGTCGCTCCAGCATTTCAATCACGTCTTCGCGCGATTGATGCGTCGCGGGCGCGTCGTTGGGCGCCTCGGTGGGCGGGTTCGTCGCGGCGACGTTTTCGGATCGGTTCTCTGGCGGCGGTGCGGCCGGACCGACGGTCATCGATGGTGCCGGTGCGTTCGCCGGCGGGTGAATCGAACCGTCTCGCGAGACGACCGGCAGCGTCGACAAGTCGACCGTCCCGTACTGGCTGGTGAAGGTGATCGATTGCCCGCCGCCTTGCTGCTGGCTGAAGCCGCCGATCTGATGATCCAAGGTGTCGTACACCCAGGGCGTCCCGCCGGTCGTGACGGCCAGACGATGCGAATCGGCAAAGTACGCGTAGCGCAAACTGTTCTGCGAACCCACCGACGTCGGTGACCCGAGTTCTTTGGGCCACCAATTCGTCGACGGATCGGGCACAAACAGACTGTTGGACGAGCCCATCTGACCGCTCGCCTGGGCCTGGGAACTCATCCCGTTTTGACTTTGAGACTGAAACGAACCACTAAACGGCGTCGATTGATGGTTGGCCAATTCGTTGGAAATGTCATTGCACAGGTTGTCGACCAGGCATTTGAGATTGTTGTTGAACAGGTCGCTGACCATCGTCATTCCGCCACGCATCCATTGACCGGAGCCGCAGAATTCGGGATGGCTGAATTGGGCCATCGTTCCGTTGCCGTTGTAAACGGCAATCAACATGTGGGTCACCGCGTCGTTGGAAAGGCCGTAACGGTTGGCGAGTGACTGGACGATTTGTTGTCCCGTCGGGGAGAGGTTTGGCATCTTCGTGCAAGGGTTGGAAATGGAGTCCTGTCGGGGAAATCCCCGATCAGACCGGGGAACCGCTCGCGTCGCCGGCCTTGGAATCATTTCCACAAACGCAAGTGTTCAGAGATCGAACGAACTCCAGAGCCTAGCAGATCGACAACAAAAATGAATGTCCCTATTTGCGTCGGATCTGCGAATAAATCCCCGCCGCGTGCCACCGCCAGTCGTCGCGTGCCGACATGCCAGCGGGACAGTGGGAGTGACCGGCGTGTGGTTCGCCCTCCAACTTGTTCCCAGGCTTCGCCCTACGCCGTGAACGACTTTTTAGCGGTAGGGCGCGAGCCCTCCGGTGTGTTGGCAAAGATGCGCAAGCCGGAGGGCTTGCGGGCTGTCGTTTTAAGCCCGCACGCGTTAGCAAGGGGCCACGCGGCGCCCCTCGCTTACGCGTCGGGCTGGGTTGATCACGCTGATTTCGAAACATCGACTAAACCGACAGCCCGCTTGCGCCCTGCCGCTAAAACCTCATCAAACACAGGAAATAAATCGTTCACGGCGTAGGGCTCCGCCTGGGGACACACCGTCTCGGAGGCTCCTGCCTCCAGTCCGCCAACTGCGTGTGGCGGGAGCCACACCGACATCGCGTTCCGAGGCGGAGCCTCGGAACGAGGGGCATGACCGATCGACGCCGCGTGACTCACCGCGTTACAGCTTGATCACACCGTTACTGTCGCCGAACTGCTTGGCGTCGGCGCCCATTTGCTGCATCATCCAAACGTACAGATTGCACAGCGGCGTGCCGTTTTCGTACTTCAAATGACGCCCGGTCTTGATCCGCCCGGCCGCGGAACCGGCCAGCAAAATCGGCAGATCGTCGTGGTTGTGGCGATCACCGTCGCTGATGCCACTGCCGTAAACAATCATGCTGTTTTCCAACAGCGTCCGGCTGCCTTCGCGGACGCTGCGCAACCGCCCCAGCAGATACGCGAATCGGTCCAGGTGATAGCGATTGATCGTTGCGATTTGTGTCTGCTTGTGCTCGCTCTTGCCGTGGTGCGACAGCTCGTGGTGCCCCTCGCTCACGCCGATCTCTTTGTAGCTTCGATTGCTGCCGGCATTGGTGAACATGAACGACAGGATCCGTGTGCTGTCGGTTTGAAACGCCAGCGTGACCATGTCCATCATCAAGTCGCTGTGCTTGTCCAATTCCCGCGGCACACCGCTGGGGCGTGGGTAATCCGGCACGCCACTCTCATCAAACCTCAAACGCTCCGCACCGCCGAGTCGTTTCTCGACGTCGCGGACGGCATACAGGTACTCGTCTAGTTTGCGGCGATCGACGGCCGGCAGGGCTTGATGCAATCGCTTGGCGTCTTCGAGTGCGAAATCGAGCACACTTTTGCGAAACAGTTCACGTTTCGTTTTGGCCTGCTTGGTTTCCTTGACGCTCTTTCCGGCAAACAGCCGATCGAACACCGCCCCGGGATCGATTTCCTTGGCCATCGGGTTGGTCGGCCCGCGCCAAGACATGTTGGATGCGTAGGCACAGCTGTACCCGCTGTCGCAATTGCCGGCCTGGGCGCTGGCTTCGAGCCCGAGTTCCAACGAGGCGAAACGCGATTGGTCCCCGACAGACTTGGCGGTCGCTTGGTCGACCGAGATGCCATTTTGGATGTCTGCGCCGTTGGTTTTACGGGGATGGGCACCCGTCAAAAACGCGGCCACGCTGCGGGCGTGATCACCGCCGCCGTCGCCGTGGGCGCGGGCACCGTCGAGCGTCAACCCGCTCAACACATTGACGTCGTCGCGAAAGTCGGCGATCCGCTCGAGCGTGGGCGACAAATCGTATTTGTAACCCGCTTTCTGTGGCGTCCAATCAGGCATGTGCATGCCGTTGGGCACATAAAAGAATGCCATCCGGAGCGGCGGACGGGCGCGTTCTTCGGCGGCCGACAACAGACGACTTGATGACATCACATCCAACAGCGGCAAGGCCAACGAAACGCCGGCGCCACGCAATACGGTTCGTCGAGAAAGGGTCTTGGGCATCGGATTACTCTCGGAAACCTTGTTTCTGGAAGGGGTCACTTTGAATGATGGCGGCGATCAGATAGGCGAAGCGGTCGTCGTGCTTACGACACTCGCTGACAATCGTGTCGATCGCACATTTGTCATAAAACTCGGTGCCGCGGCCGATCGCATAGATCAACAGTTTTTCGGCCAGACAGCGAACGAATTGCTCTTTTCGAGAACCGGCCAACAGGCGACGCAGATCATCCGCCCCGTCGAACGTCGTCCCATCGGGGAACACGCCCGAGGCATCGATCGGGTCGCGGCCTTCCTTCGTCCGCCAGCGTCCCACGGCGTCAAAATTTTCGAGCGCAAAGCCGAGCGGATCCATCATGTTGTGGCACGTCGCACAAGCCGGGTTCTGGCGATGCTGCTCCATCCGTTCTCGCAACGTGCCGACCAATTCGTCGCGTTGCAATTCGGGAACATTTGGCGGCGCCGGCGGTGGCGGTGTATTGAGCAGGTTGTCCAGCACCCATTTCCCACGCTTGACGGGACTGGTGCGGGTCGGATTACTGGTCACCGTCAATACACTCGCATGCGTCAGCAATCCGCCACGCGGCGTCCCGGCCAGCGACACCTTGCGAAATCCATCACCAGCGACGCCGGCGATACCGTAAAACTCCGCCAGCGGCTGATTCAGATACGTGAAATCCGCATCCAGCAGCGTGGTCACGGGCAGGTTCTCCCGCATCACGGCGGCGAAAAACGTCAGCGTCTCGCGCATCATCAACTTGCGAATCTGGTCGTTGAAGCCGCGATACACCTTGGTGTCGGGATCGACGTTTTCCAAGTTGCGAATCTGCAACCATTGCGCGGCAAAATTCTCGACGAATTGGTTGGCACGTCGATCCTGGATCATCGACGCGATCTTTCTCAGCAGCACGTTCGGATCTCGGATCGTACCGCGATGGGCCATCATCAACAGTTCATCGTCGGGCATGCTGCTCCACAGGAAGTACGAAATCCGCGTTGCCAGTTCGTAATCGGTGATCAGCGGCATCGATCCATCAGGCCCCGGAGATTGCGGCCGCTCGACCTTGAACAGAAACGATGGCGAAACGAGCACGGCGCCGATGGCGACTTGGATGCTTTCTTCGAAGCTTCCATCGGCATCACGCACTTGAGCGGCGAGTGCGGAGAGCCGATCGACTTCCCAGTCACTGGCCGGTCGACGGAACGCACGACTGGCAAACCGGGACAGGACAGCGCGTGTCGCTTGGTCGACCGTCACGTCTTTGGACGGCGTGACGAAAAGGATCTTCCGATGACTCGGTGGAATCTTGGACGCGTCGATCGAAACACTTCGGCTCTCGGTTCCGGCCAACTTCACGTGGTGCAAGTGGAAATTCCGATCCGCCACGTTCTTCTGGTAGTAGTCATTGATGAAACTGATCTTGATCGTGCGTTTGCCTGTTCCCAAACGCATCGGAATCTTGAATTCCTGGGGCTCGTGATAGGGGATTTCGATCACGGTCGGTCGACGCCCCCAATCGATCTCCGCCTTGACCGGTTCGTCCCCTCCCTGATCTCCGCCCGCCACCAGCGTCAGCTGGTACATCCCACCGAACGGCAGCGTGACCTCCAACGAAACGCTGCCTTGAGAGGCGAGAATGAGTGGTACACGGGATCCGAATTTTTCGGCACCGACCAACGACGCAGGGCCGCGTTCGATCTCGTACAGCTCCGGTGGCGGTGGCGTGTAGATCGCTTCGCCGGCAATCTGCAACGCCGCATCGACGTACTTTTCCATCAACAACGGGGGCAGCGAGAGCACGTCGCCGATGTTGTCGAAACCGTACCCCACATCGTCGCCGGGGAAATCCGCCGCCGGCGTGTAGTCGACGCCCGTCAAATCACCAATCGTGTTCCGGTATTCGTCACGGTTGAGCCGCCGCAAGGCGACGCGACCGGCGTTGGGATTCTGGACACAATCGACCGCATTGGCCACCGCGTCAATCATCCGCACCATCCGCTGCCGCGTCTCGGAATCCAGCTCCGGGCCGTCTTCGGGCGGCATCGTCCCCAAACGCAAATGGGCGATCGCCTGCGTCCAACGGGTCCGATTGTTCTGCAAACTGGCGGCGCGGTCGTCGCTGGCCAAGTCAATTTCGCTGCCGGAATCGTGACAGTCATAACAATACGTGCGAAGCAACGGCAGCAAATGCGTCCTGAAGTTGACTTCACGGGTGGCCGAATCCGCTCGACAGGGGGGCGTTGCAAACACCAGCAGAATCAACGTCACATGAGGCAGAAACGTCGAGAAGGGCCGGCGAAGAGACATGAGGGCGGGAGCGGAGACGATGTTCGAATCAAAAAGTTCAAGGGCGATGCGTCCATTCTACCTCATCAGAAACGCCGCACGCCGCAACAAGGTGCTCAGCAATCTGTCGCCGGCTGCCCCCGTTTCCCCCGAGTGCACGTCGCAGCCCGCCGACGGAGCGTTCCATCACTTGGGCATCGAGCCGGCCACCTGGCCATCGAGTCGGTGACGCAATCTGATAGACTACCGCCCCGTCTGCGGCGTGGTCGATCGAATCGCATCACACGCAGGGTCAGCCGCTTGGCTGCAACCGACGGGCCCCACCTCCTCTCGGCGATCAAGTTGCATCGCGAACGATCTGAATCAAGGAACCATGAAACCCACCGACATTCGCATCACCGGCGTCCGAACCAGTTACGAGCACCACGATTACCGGACGACGATGAAGTTCGGCGGTATGCCCGTCGATCAAGCCACGGTGTTGAACGTGGAGTGCGATGTCGTCACCCGCGATGGAAAAACGGCCACCGGATTCGGTTCCATGCCGCTGTCGAACATCTGGGCGTTCCCGTCGCGTGAGATGAAATACGACCAGACCTTAGGCGCGATGACCACACTGGCCGGCCGCTGCGAAACGATCGCGGGCGAGTACGCCGAATTCGGACACCCGGTCGACCTGGGCATGGCGCTCGAAGAACAGTATCTGGCGGCGGCCGCCGAGGTCAGCGGCGAACTCCAGCTGGTCCAACCGATCCCGATGCTGGCCACGATGGTCACCGGCAGCCCCTTTGACGCGGCAATCCACGACGCCTTCGGAAAAGTCCACGGCAAAAATTGTTTTCAAACCTATGGCCAGGACTTCATGAGCCGGGACGTCGGTGCATACCTGGGTCCGGACTACGCCGGAGACTGGATCGGGGATTTTTTGCTGGACAAGCCCAAGCCGCGGATGCCGCTGTACCATCTGGTCGGCGCGCTCGATCCGCTCGACGACGATGAATTAACCCAGCCCACCGGCGATGGATTGCCCGACACCTTGCCTGAATGGATTCGCTACAACGGTCTGACGCACCTGAAACTGAAACTCAACGGCGACGACGTCAATTGGGATCTGGAGCGGATCGTCAAAGTCGATCGCATCGCCGCGGAAACCCAGGCGACACTCGGCGTCGACACGTGGTATTACTCGCTGGACTTTAACGAGCGCTGCCCACACGTCGATTATTTGATCGAGATGTTGGAAAAACTTCGCGAGCGGACGCCGCAAGGATTTGACCGCGTGCAGTACATCGAACAGCCGACGGCGCGCGACCTGAAGGCGCATCCGGAAAACAAGATGCACGAAGCGGCGAAGCTGAAGCCGGTCGTGATCGATGAATCGTTGACCGATCTGGAATCATTGATGCTGGCTCGCGAGATGGGTTACACCGGGGCGGCGCTCAAGGCGTGCAAGGGACAATCGCAATCGATGTTGATGGCCGTTGCCGCGCAGAAACTGGGGCTGTTTTTGTGCGTGCAAGATTTGACTTGCCCGGGCGCCTCGCTGATTCACTCGGCCGCCATCGCCGCCCACGTCCCAGGCGTCGCCGCGATCGAATCGAATTCGCGTCAGTATTGCCCGAAGGCGAATCTGCCCTGGGAAGACAAATTCCCGGGGATCTTCATCGTGCGAGACGGATCGATGGACACCAGTTGCCTCAGTGGCGTTGGTCTGGGGGCGGGATCTGACAGCCAGTGACACGATAGGACCAATACGACGTATGGAGACCTATTCGTCCTATCACCAACTTCGAAACCAACCCCTCGGTCTGCCCCCCCTGCCGATCATCCCTCTGGCACACGGTTGATCGTCCAGTAGATCTCCTCCTCAAACGCTTCGCCGTCGCGGGCCTTCAGTTTCAGCAACAGGTGCACTTGATCGACGGGTTCCAAGTCGGGGATATTTAACAGCACGCCTTTGCCGTCGCTGCCCAACGACACGCTGGTCACGTTCACTTTGTCGACGCCGACTTCACCGGTCTCGGGCGAATACATTTCGGAGCCGTACGATTTCGCCCATCGATAATTCCAGTGCGTCACGTCGTAGGATGCCAGATCGGTCGCCGACGGGATGTCGAGTGGGAAATTGAATTGCAGCTTCAATCCCTCTGCCTGGACTTTGCAATCGCTGACCATCTTGTGCGGTTTTCCGGTGTACCGCAGCCGCTGGATCCCTTTGTCGTCTAATCCGATCCGGCCGCCGCCGTTCCAGCCATGCAATCCGGTGGCATAAACTTGGCCGTCGGCCGGATTCACTCGGGCTCGCATGATGCCGGTGCTGAAATCAAACGGCAACTTGATGATCGCGGCTTGAGACACGTCGGGAAAATCCTGGATCATTGTGTAGTACATCCAGCCCTTGCCGAAACTGGTGTGCAACAGGCGTCCCGACAACGGCCCCCAACGCTCGTCGTCGACCCAAGCCTGGCCGCCACACGAGTTGTCGAATTCTTGTGGCATCCAAACCAGCGGCGGATCGAACGACTCCGGCGGAACGACCTTTTCAAGGTCGATGGTGCCGCCACCAGGCGCCCACATGCCCGGGATCGAATAGTTTCCGACCCAGCCGTAAAAACCGCCGGGCCGGAGCAGGCTGATCTTCGATGCCGGTGTCCATTGACCTTGATTGTCGCTGGCGACCACGCGGCCGTCGGGCAAACTGCCCATCCCGTTGGGCGTGCGAAAACCGGTGCAATACACCTCTCGATGCCTTCCATCGGCCGATACCTTGATCACCGCGCCGGGGATGTCCGAGTCCGTCCCATGCCCGCTTTTGGCGTAATAAAAATTGCCTTGATCATCGGTTTGCAAATCAAAATTGAAGGCATGGAAGTTGACCGAAACGTCTTGATCGGCACTGTAGCTTTCATAAAAGTCCGCTTCGCCATTGCCGTCGGCATCGTGCAGTTTGACCAGCCGGTCCTTGCAGGTGACGAAGACGTTTCCGCCCACGATCTTGACGCCGAACGGTTCGTACAAGCCGCCCGCGAATCGTTTCCATTTCAAGTTCAGCAAGTCGTCGTCGATTCCCGAAACGATCCAAATGTCGCCACCGTGGGTTGCAACGGCCATTCGTCCATCGGCAAAAAAGTCCAATGCGGACGTGCGAAACCAGGTGTTCCACGGCGTGGCGTCTGGAATCGTGATCGTGTCGAGCGCATAGGCACCTTGTTCCAACCCCAGATACCCGGTGGTCGTCAACACGTCGGGCCACAGCAACGGTCCGCCGGCCGTCAGGCGGTCAAAGTCCACGGGCGGTGATGTCGACGGAGACTCGGCGAGGAAGGTTTTGAACTGCGACAAGGACACGTGCTCGTCCGCACCGCCGGAGTCTTCGAGGGAGTGGCCCGCGAGACAGTAAACGTCGACCTGTCGTGTTTGATCGCTGGCCGGAATCACCAACCGCAATCGATGCTTCGCATCGATCTGCCACTTCAGTCCGTCGACATCACCGGTCGCAGCCGCGGCGGTGAACTCCGTCAACGTGTCGTCGGCGCGATCGTTGTCCGCCGGCGCAGCGACCAGCGCGATCACGGCCGCCGCGTCTCCGCCGCGGGTGTCACCATCGTCTGCATCACCATTGTCTGCATCCGCGTCGCCGTCGATCGGCACGATCATCGAGCGGTTCCGCGACGCATCGCCCTGGGCCGCCGACAGCACCAGCTCCTTTCCCGGGCCGATCCGCAGCGAATGGCGGACGGAGTTTCGCAGAGTGCCCTGTCGCGGCAATTCCAGGATCTCGCGGCCGTCGATGCGATAGCGGAGGACCAACTGATCGCCGTGCAAGTAATGCCCGCGATAGTCCATCCACCGTTTCGGCATCGGCCCTCGCGGCAGCAAGTCGTCGCGCGAATAATCGAGTGTTCCGTCATGACCCCATTGCCAACCGGCCAAGTCATCAAGCACCCGGCCGTCGGGATTGGCAGTTCCCTCGCCACGTGCCCGAACGTGTTGGGTGTTGCTGAGATCCAAAAACCCGTCGCGCCAGATGCCGGCCTGGTTCATCGTGTGCAGGTCGTACGAGACGGTCAGATCACCGAGCTTGACCGTCAGAACGCTGCTGAATTTCCGTTCCAATTGGGACGCCAGGGCGGGACCGAAGTCGCGCTGCACGTTTTCGATCTCCGTGCCATCTTTGGTTCCCTTGGGTAGCCCCGCCAAGTAGTCCTTGTCGATCTTGAAGTAGTCGCGGTTGGACGGCTTCATGAACTGCTCGCGGATGTAGTGAACGACCTGATAGCGTTCTTTCGGCGTCAGGTGCGACATCGGAGCCATCAGTCCGTTACCACGCGTCAGGGTCATGAACATGCGATACGGGTCGCTACCGAACTTCAGCTTTTGTGTTCCGAAGGCACGCGCGGTGGGCAAGGAGGGTGTGTTGCCGTCGCTGCCGTGACAATTAAAGCAATAGCCGTGATAGATCCCCTTGCCGGTTTCGAAGTCACGTGAACGGAACCCACCGATGATGCCCGCATGATCCAGATCCTGGGAATCGTCTTTGACCGCCAACTGCTCCGGCCGCGGTTTCAAGGCGGCGAAACGGTCGGGACCACCGGCGGCGACTTCGGTGACGTAGCGGACCAGATCCAAGAAATCCCGCTGGTCACGCAGCGACGCGACAAGGCCTTCGGGCATCATCGATTTGGACGCCGGCTTCATTTGCAGAATGTCATCACGCTCGAGGATGGTCTCGCGGGTCAAGTCCGATGCCGATCGCAGCGTCACGGTGTCGTCGGTCGTTGTTGCGATCAAGCCCGTCACCACCGACCCGTCTTCCAACAACAGGGTGTGGGTTTGAAAGCCTTCGCGAATCTTCTCGGATGGATCCAGCAACGATTCGATCACGTGCTGCTCGGAAACCGGCCCGATCGTGGCCAAATCGGGACCGAGTGGCGTCGCGTCGTCCCCGCTGCCATGACATTTCACGCACGCCGCCGCGGACTTGTAGAACACCAACGCCCCACGACGCGCGTCTCCACGCAGCCGCACCTGTTCGGCCAAGAATTCGGGGGACACGCTACCGAGTTGTTGCTCCAAGCTTTGCGGTTGCCGGAGCGTTTCAGCGCTGGCCAACGAGGAAAGACAACAAATTGCGAACGAGACAACCCAAAGAAAAAGGTGACGCATGAAGACGGAGGTGGGAAAATCGGGGGCGGGGAGAAAGGCGAGCCACAGTCACAACCGCACAGTTTACACGCTCCCAGCCGCGGCCTCACGTCTCATGCCCGACATCCACCCCAGCGGGACGCGTTACGGGCTATTGATTGATTCGGGATCTGCTGAGTCAAGAGTGAGCCGCTGGCCGTAAGGCCTCGGGCGGGCGCCAGAATGCCCGGCCGCTTACGCGTCGCGGCTCACAAAAACGACAGCCCGC
>NZ_JANZKV010000159.1 GCF_025060895.1 Stieleria sedimenti
GCTTGCGGGCTGTCGATTTAAGCCCGCATACGTGAGCAAGGGGCCACGCGGCGCCCCTCGCTCACGCGGCGCCCCTCGCTCACGCGGCGCCCCTCGCTCACGCGGCGCCCCTCGCTCACGCGGCGCCCCTCGCTCACGCGGCGCCCCTCGCCCACGCGGCGCCCCTCGCTCACGCGGCGCCCCTCGCTCACGCGGCGCATCGAACTCCAAGGCGTTGAATTGAGAACATCGACTGAATCGACCGCCCGCTCGTGCCCCTCAACGGATGCAATCGCCAAACCGCCAAGACTTTCGGCGTAACATCACTCGCCCGGCGGCCGCCCCCCTGAGGTTCTTCCCCCACCAGACTTGCTCGGGGGCTACGCGGCACCAAAAGTCGGATAGGCAATTTACACGCAACCCGGAGCATCGCGGATCGATGGCGAGACACACAATGCGATGAACGGATCAACCTCCATTCATAAAATGAGAGTTGGTCTGACCGTACTGGTCGCCACCTGCTTGATCGCGATCATCGGGTACGTCCTGGCGGGATGGTCGTACATCGATTCGCTCTACATGGTGGTCATCACGATCTTCGGCGTGGGCTACGGCGAGGTGAATCCGGTCGACGATCCTCGACTGAAATTATTTACGTTGGCGGTCATCATTTCGGGGTGCAGTTCCGCCATTTATGTCCTCGGCGGCTTCGTGCAAATGATCGCCGAAGGGGAAATCCAACGGGCCCTAGGAGCCAGACGCATGTGCCAGGAAATCAATTCGTTGTCAGGGCACGCGATCGTTTGCGGCTACGGTCGAGTCGGCCGCAACCTGATCCATGAACTCGCCCATTTGGGTGTGAAATTTGTCGTGATCGATCGCGACAGCGAACGGCTGGGCGAAGCCGACCGGCTCGGGACCCTGGTGATCGCCGGTGACGCGTCGCAAGAAGAAACCTTGCTCCGGGCCGGAATCCAGCGTGCCTCGGTGCTGGCAACCGTTTTGCCGGACGATGCCGACAACGTGTTCGTGACGCTGACGGCCCGTGAGCTGTGCGAAAACATCCAGATCATCGCCCGCTGCGAATGCCCGTCGACCGAACGGAAACTGATTCGCAGTGGCGCCGACGGCGTGGTGTCGCCGACGATGATCGGGGCAACCCGAATCGCCCACCAAATCGCCTGCCCGACGGTCGAGTCGATCGTGGAGAACAAGCAAGCCTTCAATCGCCTCAACCAAGACCTCGACGTGTTCGGAGTGCGGATGGTCGAAATCGATATCCACGAAGAATCTATCTTCGTCGGGGCGACGATCCATGACCTAGAAACCAGTGGCGACGGGGCGACTGTCGTGGTTGCCGTCAAACGCGCCGGCGGCGAAGTCATCAAGAACCCGAAGATGTGCGACGAAATCCGCGGCAATGACAAGCTCGTCATGCTCTCGCACAAAGAAGACTGGTCGCAGGTCAGCGACGATGTCATCTGCCCCTCAACCGACCTTGCCATGCCGATGGTCCCGCTGGCCGTCTGAGAAAGTGGCCTAAGCTTCCAGCTTGCGATTCCCGCAGCGCGAGCTGCAAACGCACGTCGTTGACTCCTCCTGAACATCAGGATTGATCAACCGGATATCGCCCTCAGCAACGAGCGGTAACCAAGTGGGATAGGCTTCCAGGTTCGTCATTCCAGCGTCGACGAGCCTGGAAGCCGACCCCACTGCCCGTTGGCTCGCCGCCGAGGCACTCGTTCGTCAAAACGATCCCAGAGGGCACACGCGTCTTCACATCTAAAGTCACCCGCCCTGGCAGGGAGGGTCGAGCGCAGCGAGGGGAGGGTCGGTCGGGGTTGACCGGGCGACCGTCGGTGACTGCGCGACGCGTTTTTACAATCCGCTGTAAAATCTTCAACACTCGGCAATCTGACGACGGGAGTTTCACGACGTGTCATCGGCCCCGAAACGCGTGCCGCGCCCCGAGAAAAACCGGGCCCCACACCAATCGCGCGATCCAGCCAGCCGCCATGTTTCACGGCACTGGCCCGGTGACACCGCTTCGGCACCGATCTTGCATTATCTCCCCAATAGCAACTACCAACAGTTCAGTTTTCCGGGTTTTGAACACCCTTTCTCATCGATGGTCCCATGTCGCGCCCCCTCATCAAATTCGTTTTCGCAGCCACTTGTTTTGCTTTCCTCGATCACGGGGTCGGCCAAGCCCAATCCGGTTCGGCCATGACGCGGTTGCGGCCGATCGGATCGGCGAGCGCCGTGGACCAATTTCAGAATCAGCAAACGGCCTCGGCCGCGACCGGTGTTGCGATGCGAGCCGCCGAGCCTCGGCCCGCGGTCGTTCGCAATGAGACCGCTTATTGGCAGCAGAATCAGGCCGTCCCGAGCGCTCCGGCGCCGGTTCGGCAGGTATCCGCCAACCAGGCACCCGCGCGGCAAACGGTCTGGATGCAATCCGGTTTCGATGCGCCGCCGCTGGCGGACTCGGGAATGTCACTTCCGGGCGAGGCTCCCAACGCGGGATTGCCCCAACCAGGCGCGAGCACCGCGATTCCCAACTCGACGCCGTTCCCCGAAGCCGCCGCCCCGCCGCGTGCCTTGCCGTCGCCGAGCAACTCCTATGCGCCTTCGCCGTCCGACCTGGATCAAATCCCACAGCCCTCCTTGGAAACCAATGCGTTTGCCAGGGCCGACAACTGCCGCCTGATCACGCCACCGAGCACTTACATGGCGGCCAGCGCCTTTGCCGGCGGCTGCGGGCAAGTCATCCCGACGTCGTACTCGTCGTCGGTCTGTGGTCCGGTCACCCAAGCACCCGGCACGCTACCGGCGGAGATCCCTTCGACGGCCACGATTCCGCCCACGACGGTTTATCCGCCCACCACCACCCAGCCGCTGGCGCTGCCCACATCGGCCGCGCCGGCGCGTTCGCTGATCACGTTGGGGCAACAGAACTACATGGTCCAAGTCGGCCAAGGGCTCTGGGGCCAGCCGGTCGCGTACGTCCCCGGCCAGGGTCTGCGCAACTGGATCCGTTACATTTTCCCGTGATCGGAAAACAGTCGCGAAGAGCCCCACACACGGCTTGCACACTCCGACGCCACTCGATAATCTACCGGCCCTGGAAAAGTGAACCTCGGCTGACCGAGACCACTCTTCACAGTGAACCAAGCGGATGTGGCGGAACTGGCAGACGCGCTAGATTCAGGTTCTAGTCCTCGATAAGGGGGTGGAGGTTCAAATCCTCTCATCCGCACTTGGTATTCACGGGGTTTTTCGAAACCGTTTTTTCATGCGGGCCCTTCGTTGGGCTTGTGGCGGCAAAGTGGCGGTACCGTTGATTGGCGTCGACCTTCCTCAGCCGGCGAGCGGACACCGTTGATGATCGACGTCCCGGTCCCGTCTTCTTGACTGGTGATCCGCCCCTGTGCTGGAGCGACTACGACCAGGGCGATCTCTTGGCGACCAACCCTCCCAATCGCCCAACGCGGTTGGCCCGCTGGCACGACGATTGCCCCCCGCGTTTCGGTCAAACGATTTCTACAAGCGGACGAGCAACGATGGACTTTCGAAAGAAAACCTTCGCCGATTCTCCAAGGACCGCTGCACCACGTTAGCCGCGGCGCTGGCTTACTACACCGCCTACTTACACCGCATCTGCGCTGCCGCCGTTGCTGTCTTCAAGTATATGCCCGATGCCGACGCCGCACGGGTCGTCGAAAAGCTGAAACGCCCGAGTGAATCATCTTCTTCCTGATTGCTCTGCGTCATCCGGAATGGCGGAAAGAAGCTTCCCACAGATGGGTTTCAGTGGAACTCTCGCCGGGGTTTCCGGCAAGGTTGACGAGACCTTGAGACCGTGCCGAACTCCTTGTTCGCGGTGTCACTGAACGAGCAGGTTGCTCAGCGAAACCATGCCCCCTAGACCGCCTCGGCAAAGTGACTTCCCTAAGATCGCCGGAGTCACAAACTGACCTTTGACAGCCGTCGTGGTCCAAAAACATGCGGCCATCAAAGCGGCACGCGGTTGAGAATATCATCGCCGTTGCACAACATGAAAAACGTCAGCACTCCGATCGCCGCGACGAATGCCAACACGTGGCCGGTTTGGTCGATCAGGTATGTCGGGTCGACAATGCTCGGTTTTTCCACCGAGACGGTGACTTCCGTAGACTCTCCCCGTAAGCCCGCCCCAACCGATAGCGATTGGAACTCACTTCGTAGCGGGGCAACCGTGACTCCGCTGCGCGATCTAAAGGATGTCCGTCGCTTATTGGACCGCCTCCATCGGAACCATTTCTGCACCATTGACCTCCAACGCGACGAAACGTCGCGATACTCGCGATGGCTTCGACGCTCGGTGGCGTTGCGGTATCGGATTCATCTTGTTCCCTCATCGTCAGGCATAGGCGTGATCGTCGGGCTGCGGATGCCGACGGGAGTCTCGCTGCGTCGACGCAGGAGATGCAAACACTCAGAACAAACACTCAGAGCTGAAGCGACGTCAGTGGATGATTAAGCTTCCGCCCCCTTTCCCGCACCAACAACCTGAACATGGTCGGCAGCATTCACAGCCGACAAAGCCTTGCCCCGGATCGGCCGCAGTTCTGGACGAGCACGCCTGCCCCCAAACGGCTGGCCGGAAGTGCGGAAGAAAAACGCGGGTTCAAGTGGTCGTCGTCGCGTACCACTGAGTCCTTGAGTGCCAAAGTTGTTGCATGGGGCTGAAGGCCACTATCGCGAAGCCAACCTGAATGGGGAGGCCGCTCGAGCTGGCGCGAAGCGGTTGATCGAAACGATGATCAGCCGTTGGGCGCGGGCCTACGGGCCTTTCAGCGATTGCCTGCGACGGCTTGGCCGATCGATTCATACGGCGCCGGCGGCTGATCGATCCGATAACTATCGGGGGAAAGCAACGGCAGTAGGGTTTGAAGCTCTTCCGCGTCGATGAGTCGGTTGTCGACTTGGTGCGAGAGCAGTTGCATGGCGTCTGCCCTGGCGAGATAGTAGGCCGACAACGTTTGGGTGTAGCGATAACTTGCCAGTAGCACCGTCGTCAGATAGAGCAGCAGCACGACGACGCCGCCCCGGACCGCCAGCAGGGTCACCCATGGTTGATTTGCCCAGTCAGATTGTGTTTGATTGACTTCCAGAAGCGCGTCCGAGATCCGCTTTTCGGCTTCCAACAATTGTTCGGTCGTGGCCAAGCGGTTTTTCGCTTCGTCGTCCAACTGGATGAACATCCGGTCCATCTCGCGTTTGGCATCCTCGTACACCGGCTTCAACGCCAACAATTCTCGCTGCAAGGTTCGGACAGCCTGTTCCTCATCCTCGCCGCCGATCGCCAGACTCAACTGCTCTAGCGAGGTGGTCAAAAAGGGGAGATCGATTCCGCGTGTCCGCAGCTGTTGGCCGGCCAGCCGAAACACTTCGGCGGGAACCTTGGTCGCCGTCGTTCCCTCGATGGCGTGATACTGAAACGAATCGAAAGGATACCGCTTGTCGGTCGGCTCGGATGCCGACAATTCTCGGCTGGCGTCGCGCGCCCACTGGATTCGCGGTCCATAGAAGGGACTTCCGGCCAGATCGGCTCCCGGCTGGTAGTTGCTTAATGTCTTGTCCAGTTCGTGAAAGATCCCGTACAAGTTGTACAAGTCACGGCCGCGCAGGTAGGCAACTTCGGCCTCGGCTTCCTTCGTCAAGATCCCGCTCTTGACTTCACTCGCCTCGTCGACTTCGCGTTCGGCAGCAACCGCGTCGGTGAATTCGGTGGGCACTAGAAAGACGGCAATGCCACCAACGATGAATAGCAGGCTGAACACGAGCATCCAACCGGCGCGACGCCCGAGCCGACGTCCCCGGTCGGCAAACTTGTCAGCCATCTGCTGAAGATGCTCGGTTCGTTCGACTTGCTCGAAACGGTAGACCTCACCGTAGTCCGGTTGGCCTTTCCACTTCGATCGGATCGACCTGAACAGCTGGCCGATGGCGGCGGTAATGCTGGGGGCTTGCTCAGACATCAATCAATTCGTCAGCCGACCATGGAGTTTTTGAAACAGCTGAGTGTTTTTCTCTTTGCTCTGCGAAGCATCGTTCACATCCAACACGCCGGTTTCGAGCGCAATTTTTCGAGGATTCAGTTGGTTGATTTCGACTCGCATCAGGTACCGCATCCCCTGTGACGGGGCTGGCTGCTCGTAGTCGACGATCGACTCGTCCACTCCGCGGGGATTAAAGGATTCAGCGGGCGGAGGCGGAACCAATTCCTTGATGACTTGTTCGAACACTTTGGCGACCTCGCTCGAGATCGCTCCGGCCGACAATGGGGCCCGCACCTCGATTCCCTCTTCGCGTTTGGTTTCCCCTCCCAATTCCTTGAGCGATTTGACCGCTTGGATGACCGGAATGTCCTCGACGCGGGTCTCACTACGCATCACCGTTCGCGACCGGGTCTCGGTCCGCATGACCGTCTGCGTGCGGGAAACGGGGCGCAACACCGTTCGGGTCCGATAGACGATGCGACGGCGTTTGTTGAACAACCCGTAGCTCTCGACACAGCGGACGCGCTGTTGGACCGGTGCCATCACCGTCGTGGTCCGCAATTCAGGGACGAGCACGGTGTACTCCTGCACCTGCGGCACTTGCACCTCTTTGGTGACCGTCTTCATCGTGATGACTTGGACCGGCGCTGCAGAAGACTGGCGCGGCTTGGCGTAAACCGCCTGGTCATTTTTGGGTAGCCCCAGTTTTTCGATCGTCTGATCATCCATCAACAGCGATTGAGCTTGCTCGGTTTGTTGAGCTTGCTCGGTTTGTTGAGCTTGCTCGGTTTGTTGAGCTTGCTCGGTTTGTTGAGCTTGCTCGGTTTGTTGAGCTTGCTGGGCGGTCGTATTGACCAATAACGCGTCGGTCTGGGCTTGCTCGGTCTGGGCTTGCTCGGTCTGGGCTTGCTCGGTCTGGGCGTGGTCGGCGAGGATGTGGTGCTGGTCCGCGACAGAAAGCCTGGTCAATTCGGTCCGCAAACGCTTCCCCGTCTGATCAATGAACGTGACGATACGGCTTTCGTCGTCGTAGTTCACGATCGCGAGTTCGTCGCTCGTGCGTCCGTCTGGACTGGTCCAGACACGGAATTGCCGGGGAACCGGTTCTCCGGCAATGAGGTCTCCTGTAAGGAACGTGGAACCGCACAACAAGACGAGCGGAAATACACCGGGGCCGATTGGCCCGGAAGCGAAGGGGAAGCACATGAGACAGTTTCGTTGATCGAGTCGGTAGGTCGAGACAGCCGCAAGCTTTTGATCTCCTGGGCGATCGCAACAGAACCAGTCCTCAGCGCCCTGGCATTCGGACGTGCCAGCAAGCGCGGAATCGCGACCGCATCTCTTGCATGCTATCCCCCACTTTTGTCCTCGCATACGGAATTGGTGGGGAAACCAACCGGAACGGCACGCCTGGTAGCGGGTGGTTGCTTGAACCGGACGAGGATTGTTTCCCGGCGTGGGCGTTGCCCCAATGAAGCGATGGCACCTTGATCATTTTGGGGTTTTCGCGAACATAACAGGTGAAGGCATCGGGGCACTTGTGGATCGTTTTTGCTGAGCGGATCAGCGAGGCGGGCGAGTCCTTCAGCCGCTCTCGGTGGGAAAGATCCGAACTGCGTCACTCAAATTTTCACTGAAGCATCACGCCGCGTGAGTCGGATTTTAAGAAACGTACCCTTCGGACGAATGGCTGGGGCCGGTTTGATCGCCGTGAGTGTCGCGATCGGGGTGGTGCTGTACCAGCAAGGCGACGAACCGATCGAGCAATTAGACGTCCAGGTTGTCGCATCGAACTATCGACTTTACTTTCACTACCCCGGTGCCGATTCCGTCTTGGGAACAGCAGATGACAGACTGGGAACGCGGAATCTCTATGCACCGGCCAACACGCAGGTTCGACTGAGCCTGACGAGTCGGGATTTCGTCTATCTGGTCGAAATCCCGGAGGTGGGACTGTACGAGGTCGCCGCCCCGGAACTCGATTTCGAGGCTCGTTTTGAGACAGGAGAGTCGGGCGTGCACTCTTTGTTGGGAAGTCAGATGTGCGGCTACGACCATTCGGAACTAATTGGCGAATTTGTGGTTCAACGTACAGCAGAATTTAAACGCCTGGTCCAAAATCTCACCCCTGCACCATCGCCAACGAATCCAACTCAATGAAATTTCCCCGCCAGTCGCACCGGAATCCCTTGGTTTTCCTGGTGATTTCGAGCTTGGTCGCTCTCGCCGGATGTGGCCCCCGGGCGACGCCAGAGATTTCCACCGAGACCGATGGGAATCGGACGGAGCGAACTGCCGGCGACCAGGGACTGCGCGTTTTTGGTGAAATTCCCGCATTCACACTGACCAACCAGCACGGCGAATCGTTCGACCGCAGCAATCTGGACGGAAAGGTCTGGGTCGCGACGTTTATTTTCACCCGTTGTGGGGCCACGTGTCCGTACCAAACCGCGGCGTTCAGCGAATTGCAGCAAACCCTGCAACGGGCCGATGAACTGGGCCAGGTCGAACTGGTTTCGTTCACCGTCGACCCCGAGTTCGATACCCCCGACGTGCTGGCGGAATACGGCAGCAAAGCCGACGCCGATTTCGAGCACTGGCATTTTCTCACCGGCGACCGCTCAACCCTTTGGGATCTGAGCAAAGACGCATTCAAACTCGACGTCCAATCCGGCCGTGACGCGACCAATTTGATCACCCATAGTTCGTTGTTTGTCCTGGTCGACCAAGATTCAAACATCCGCGGCTACTATGAAGGTCTGTCGCCGGAAGCGAACGAGAAACTGCGCGACGACATCAGCGCATTGCTGGACCAGCGAGACCCGAGTCGGCTGGAACGCGTGACCGAAATTTCTGTCCCCCGCGATGTCCGCGATCCGAAATGGCTGCAGCGGCGCGCCGAAGCGCAACGGGCACTGGCATCAGGCTACGAAGTGACCTGCGATTTCCAATTCACCGACGACCTGTCGTCCAGCGGCATCACGTTCACCGACAAAGTCGTCGAGGACGTGAAACGTGATTTCAAAGCCGCCCATTACGATCACGGCACCGCGGTGGCGGTTGCCGACGTCGACCAGGACGGGCTGCTGGACCTCTATTTTGTCTGCCAACTGGGAAGCAACGAACTGTGGCGCAACCTGGGCGGCGGGAAATTCGAAAACATCACCGAGTCGGCCGGTGTTGCCGTCGCCGATGAAGTGTCGACCGGGGCATCGTTCGCCGACGTGGACAACGACGGAGACGCGGACCTCTATGTGACCCGTGTACGTGCCGCCAATCGATTGTTCCTCAACGATGGAAAGGGGAAATTCGAAGACGTTTCCGAGCGTTCGGGGCTCGACCACGTGGCCCACTCCTCCGGTGCGGTGTTCTTTGACTACGACCGTGACGGCTTGCTGGACGTTCTGCTGACCAACGTCGGGAAGTACACGACCGAAGAGCGCGGCCCGGGCGGTTACTACCTGGCATACAAAGCCGCCTTTACCGGTCACCTGTTCCCCGAACGTGCCGAGCCCAACATTCTGTTCCGCAACGTGGGCGGGGCACGGTTTGAAAACGTGAACGATCAAGTCGGATTCAAGGACGTGTCTTGGTCCGGCGACGCGACACCGATCGACGGCAATGACGACGGATGGCCCGACATCTACCTGCTCAGCATGCAGGGGCACGACCAATATTTCGAAAACCAGCAGGGAAAAGCTTTCGTCAACAAGAGCCGGGAATTGTTTCCCGCCAGCGCCTGGGGCTCGATGGGCGTCAAGGTGTTTGACTTCAATCGCGACCGCAAGCTGGATCTCTATGTCACGGACATGCACACCGACATGGTCCATGATGTGGAGCCCGAAGACGAGAAGAAAAAGATGACTCGAAACTTGCCGGTTTCGATGCTGGGCACCGATGGCAATCACATCCTCGGAAACGCGTTCTATCTGAAGAACGAACCAGACGCTTACGCCGAAGTGTCCAACGAAATCGGGGCGGAAAACTACTGGCCTTGGGGCATCAGCGTGGCCGACCTGAATGCCGACGGGTTCGAAGACGTCTTTGTCGCGGCGAGCATGAGCTACGATTTCCGCTACGGCATCAATTCCGTACTCTTGAACGATCACGGAAAACGATTTCTAGACAGCGAATTCATCTTGGGTGTCGAGCCACGGGCCAAGGGGACGGCTCAACCGTGGATGACATTGGATTGCGACGGAGCCGACGCGGGGCACCGACTTTGTGAAGGCCGCAGCGGCAAACTGCAAGTCTGGACGGCCATCGGGTCGCGCAGCTCCGTCGTGTTTGATCTCGAAAACGATGGCGACCTGGACATCGTGACGAACGATTTCGGCGGCTCCCCGATGGTCCTGACCAGCAATCTGACCGACAAACACGATCTCAACTACCTGAAAGTCGAATTAATCGGGAAACAGTCCAACCGAGATGGGCTTGGTTGCTTGGTTGATGTCCAATTGTCGGATAAAAACCTGATCGCGGTCCATGACGGAAAATCGGGCTACCTGGCGCAGAGCCGAATGCCAATGTATGTCGGCTTGGGGGACGCGACGCAGGCTGATCAAATCACCGTGACCTGGCCTTCGGGAATCGTGCAGACGGTTCAAGGTCCCATTCAATCGAATCAAAAGCTGACCATTGTCGAAGACGGCGAAACCACGAAATAACGAACTCGCCACCCCGGCATCGGTTCCGATGACCGTCGCAACGCTTGTGTTCGTGCAAGTTGCCCTGGCAATGCTTGTCACCTCCACCGGGTGCTCCCCGTCCTCACCGCCCCCGCCGGGTAAGCCGATGGAAACGTTGGTTCCCGCGGTGGAAAAGAACGGTGATTCGACGACGCAGTACCCGACGCAATGGCTGGGGGGCCAAACCCTTACCGTGGCCCCGGGCGTCCACGTGCTCGGAGAAATCAGCCCCAGCGCCGTGCATGCCATTGAAACCGATGACGGCATCATCCTGATTGACTCGGGAGGCGACGAACAGGCGCGCGGAGTTCGCGAATCATTGCTGTCGGTCGGTTTGCGGCTGGACGACGTGCGCTACATTCTGATCACCCACGCCCATTACGATCACGTCTTCGGCGTCAACAAGATCCGCGAGATGTCGGGCGCGACCGTGGCCGCGGGCAAGGACGATTGCGAAATCCTGCGCACGGCGGACCTGCCGGCGCTGTATTCGGTGTTCCCAAAAATCCCCTACTCGGGCGATCCGATTGCTGTGGACGTCGAACTGCAGGACGGTGACACGATCGAATGGGGCGGCGTCACCATCGAAGCACTCGCCACCCCCGGGCACACACCGGGCAGTACGTGTTATCTGCTCAACAAAGACGATCAACAGATCCTCTTCTGCGGGGACGTCATCTCGTCGATTGATTTTGGCCCCGCAACCTACGCCGCCAAGCTTTCGCCCAAGTATCGCGGCGACGCCGAGGCGTTCGTTGCCACCGTCGATCGCCTGCTGCATCGCCCGCCCCCCGACTTATTGTTGACCGGTCACCCGCGGCAACAAAAACGATTGCAATCGATCCGGTTGGATCAAACCACCTGGAAAGGGCTGCTGGAGCCCGCACGTGCCGAATTGCAAGCGATTGCCGATCGGCATCAGCGCGATGGCGCCGATTTTCTCGATGGCAGCCCCAAACAGATCGAACCGGGACTGTATTACTTGGGAGACTTGGAAGGCACCGCCGTGTACGCGCTGCTTCGCGAAGAGCAATTGTTCGTGGTCAACGCTCCCGGCGGAGAAGGATTGGTCAAGTTTCTGATGACCCGACTTGCATCGCTGGGCGTGCCCCAGACGACGCCAGCGGCGATCTTGCTGACGTCTGATTTGCCGGAGCCCCACTCTGGATTGACCTCCGTCGCGAAGAGCACGGTCGTTTTTGCGCCGCGATCGGTGGCTGATTCACTGAGAGCCGACGGGCATGTCGTCAACACGCCGACGGAAACGGACGCTGCGATATCCCTACCCGTCGAGGTGACGGAGTTACCCATTGGGCTATGCTATTCTTATTCGACAGGCGGCAAGACGGTCTTGCTGACTCCCGCGGCACCGCGAAACGTGTCCCTGGTCTGGAAGAACCGGCTGAACGGACACAAGACGATGGGCGACCTGCAGCCTCAAATGAGTGACTTGATCACGGAACTCAATGCAGCGGCCGACCGAGTGGTGAACTACCGGAAAACGCTGGAAACGTTGAGTCGCTTTGAACCTGATGTCTGGCTGCCGTCGCTTCCGCTCACCGATCAAAATGCCAATCTGTACGACGACGATTGGCAAGACACCCTCGAAAACAACCTGCGTCCGGTCGAGACACTCGAGCGCCGCTATTGAAGTGGCGCCCATTGCCGATCAGACGTCAAAACGCCTCTGTCTGGCTAATCAAGGGCCGAACGATCGTTCGATGAGTGCCGTAACGATGAACATGAATCGATCGATGACCAGCACGCAACGTAACACCCTGTATTGGCTGTTCGGCCTGACCGTCGTACTGGCGTGTGTCGGTTGTGGCTCGGGGGACCGTGCAACGTCACCGCAGGGAACGCCCCCAACGCAGCCGGGCGATGACGACACGTCTCGATTGGAATCGGCATTTGCGTTGATGCAGCAGGGGCAAACCGATCAGGCACTCGAACGTCTCCAGCAGGTCCTGATTCGGTCTCCCAAGAATGTCGATGCGTTGAGTCTGGCGATCGAACTTTACAACCAGCGTGGGGAGTTTTGCCAGGCCGCCGATTTGGCCGCAACCGTTGCCGAAATTGATACGGCGCGGGGCTCCCAGATCCTGATCCGCGCCTTTGATTGGAATCTGCGCTGCGGCGACTTTGCGGCGGCGGAAAAGAATTTGCGGCGTGCGGAAGCGTTGGATCCGAACAACGTCGATGTCCACCGCATGCTCGCCCAGTTGCTCAATGCACAAGGCCGGCGTTTCGAAGCCAGTCGGCACGTCCGCCAGTTGATCCGGCTTCGGTCGGTGCAACCCAACGAGACGCTCAGTTTGATCGACCTTCAGGGGCCATTTTATCTGGTCTCGTTTGCCGACTTTGTCAAAGGCAACGCCGTCACCCTGTTCTCGTTAGGCGAGGCACGTGAGCTGTACACGCGAATCAACGCCGAGGCGACCGAAGTGTTGGCGTTGATGCAGCGGATCCGGGAGGCGTTTCCCGACAGTGCCGCCGCGGCAGCACTGCACGGGCGAATCCTTGCCGAAAACGGTCGACAAGAGGCGTTGGCCGAATGGGCCAAAAACGTTCCGGAAGGGACACAGCAACAACCCGAATACTGGAGTGCGATCGGCAGCTGGATGGCTTTGCAAGATCGTCACGGGGAAGCGATTCGGGCGTTCGGCGAGGCGCTTCGGCGGGACCCCACCGATCGTGAATCGTTGCGATCGATGATTCAATCCTTGGTCTCGGTCGGACAGGAATCACGCATCCCCGAACTACGTCAACGACTCGCGGCTCTCGATCGGATCTTTCGCATCGCCAAGGACGCGGACGCCGAACAATCGCTGTGGATTTCCCAGCGGCTTGGGGAACTCGCCCGCCCCTGGGAATCCTGTGCCTGGCTGATGCGCGAGGCTCAACTGTCAGGGGCCATGTCACAACGCGTGCCAGAATTGAATCAACGGCATCAAGCCATTCTCGCCTGGGAACGTGGCGCCGATGAAACGCAGATCGGCACGGCCCAGCTGACGCGTCTGCTGGGATTCGACATCCAACAATGGCCGTTACCGGAGTTGAACAGTCGCAAACCCACCAGGCCCGCCGATCCGACACAATCCGCCGATCAGGGCCTACGTTTCGTTGACGTCGCCCCCGAATTGAAACTCAAAGCTCGGTACGTGGGTGGGTTCGCCACCGACGGGAGTGAGTTTTACCCGTACGAGGTCAACGGAGGCGGACTGGCGGTGCTCGACTACGACTTGGACGGTCGCTGTGATCTCTACATGGCGCAATCCGGTGGCACCCCGATCGAACCGGGTTCGTCCATGCCCAACCAGTTGTTTCGCTTCGCGGTCGAAGGCGGTTTCAGCGACGTGACCGAGCCAGCCGCGGTTGGCGACCGCCACTTCGGCCAAGGCGTTTGTGTCGGTGATGTGAACCAGGACGGATTTCCCGATCTGCTGGTTGCCAACGTCGGCCCCAACGTCATCTACATCAATCAGGGCGACGGCACATTTCGTGATGCCAGCGACACGCTGCTGGACGGCGCCGACAACTGGACCTCATGCATCGGCTTGGCCGATCTCAGCGGCGATACGTTGCCCGAACTCATCGAAATCAATTACATCGACGATCCGCTGGCGTACACGGTCCGTTGCACGGACGACCATTTGCCATGCCAACCGCAACGGTTCAATGCCGCCTCGGACCGCATTTTGAAACTGCTTCCGAACGGACAATTTGCGCCGTGGTCCCAGGCCGCCGAGATGCGATCCAACCCGAAACTCGGATTCGGATTGGTCGTCGCCAATTTTGACGGAAAGCTGGGCAACGACTTCTTCGTCGCCAACGATGGTGATCTCAATCATTTCTGGGTCAGTACCGCAGCGGCCGCAGCTGGCGACGACCGGTTCTCGATCGTCGAATCGGCCGGCGTGCGGGGCTGCAGCATCGGCAAGGGCGGTGATAGCCAGGCTTGCATGGGTGTGGCAGCGGGCGATTTCGATCGCGACGGACAACTCGATTTGCACGTCACCAACTTCCATAACGAGTCGGTGAATCTGTTCACACAGAATGAGCCAGGATTCTTCTTTGACGAATCGCTGCGGTACGGATTGCATGATCCGTCGTTTTCCGTGCTCGGATTTGGAACGCAGGCGGCCGATTTCGACAACGACGGCTGGCTCGACCTGGCCGTCCTGAACGGGCACGTTTTCGACGCCCGGGACGAAGGCATTCCGTTTCAGATGATTCCTCAACTGTTCCACGGCAGCCGGCAAGGTTTTCAGCTGCAGGACCGATCCACCGCAGGCGAATACTGGCAGCAACAACAGCTCGGACGCACGTTGGCGACGCTGGATTGGAATCGCGACGGAAAAATGGACTTGGTCGCCAATCACTTGGATCAGCCCGTCGCGATGTTGCAAAACGTCTCCGCGTCGCAGCATTGGATTCAATTCGAATTGATCGGCGTGGACTGCGAACGCGATGCGATTGGTGCCAAGGTCCGCCTCAGAGCCGGCCAAGACCGCTGGAGCGGCTGGCAAACCGGCGGAGACGGTTACATGTGCAGCAACGAACCGGTCGTGCACTTCGGGGTCGGTTCGGCAGAGTTCATCGATCAGGTAGAAATCCGTTGGCCCGACGGACGGACCGAGACATTTGAAAACGTCGACACCGACATCCGTTATCTGGCCATCCAGGGCGCCGATGCGCTGGAGCAACGCTGATCGACACGCCGAAATGGCACGGGCAAAGGCTGTTGGCACTGAAGGAGTTAGTGGAACGGCGCGAGCGGGCTGTCGATTTTGTGAGCCGCGACGCGTAAGCGGCCGGGCATTCCGACGCTGCCCGAGGCCTTACGGCCAGCGGCTCACCATTGGCTCAGCTGATCCCGACTAAATCGACCGCCCGCGAGCCGTCCGGTTCCAGCTCGAGAGCACCTTGATCGACCGGAGGGCTCGCGCCCTGCCGCTAACACACCTCGGCGGCCTGGAAAAGTCTTCCCGATCAGCGGCGAAACAGATCGGGGGCATCTTCGACGATCAAGTAGCGATGATTCGCTTCGACGTCGGTGAATTGTTGGCTGCGGCCCGACGGCCAATCGACCACGATCCGCTCGATGGTTTCGTGCGGTCCGATTCCGAAATCGATCATCGGTTCGTTGCTGCACAACAACCCATCCCCACCGACCATCCAGCCCACCCAGCTTTGATCACCGATCAAGACGGTGACTTTGGCACCGACCGCATCTCGCTCGCTGGATGTTCCGATCAACTCCAATTGCAGGGCATTTTCGGTCACGGTCTGATTCTCCAACAATGCCGCCGGCACGTCCAAGTGGTTCGTCACCAAGTCGGGCTTCAAGTCTCGGTTGAAATCCAAGACGGCCATGGTGCGGCCGAGCGCGGGGGTCGACCAGTAGCGGTCCGCCGGGTTCTTCAATTCAAACCCGTCAGCGTCGCCCCGAAAGAATTGGGGCTGCATCTGATAGGCACGCCCGCGGTGACGGTGATCGGTTAGGTTTCCATTGAGCACGGCCAAATCGAGCCAACCGTTGCGATCAAAGTCGATCGCTTGCGTGCCCCATCCGACCGTCATGCGAGTGTCTTCGTACAGGCCGCGTTTCGCGTTGTTGTTGGTGAACACGCCCGGGATCTCCTGGCTGTACAGGTCCGCGGCTTGGTTCCAAAAATTGGTGATGTGCAGATCCAACAATCCATTGTGGTCGAAATCACCCGCCGCGATTCCCATGCAACCTTGCCGTTGGCCGAGCAACCCGAAGGCGCATCCGGTGATCTGAGCACTTTCCCGCAGCGTGAACGGGGCCGATTCGGTCTCTCGATGCGACAGCCAAAAATGGTTGAACTCGGTGTCGTTGGCGATAAACAAATCGTTTCCGTTGCGGTCGTCGAAATTCGCGATCACCCCGGCGAATCCATAGTTGGGTTTTTCATCCATTGCGACAAAGCCTTCCCATCGCACGATCTGACCGTCGGGACGGATTTGCCACGCACGATCGATTGCGGGACGAAACACGCTGGGGTTACAGGCGTCTTTTTCGGGCGTGCAACCAATCGTCAGCGCGGTCGGGTCGTCGATGTAATTGATCTCAACGATCTCCGGCAAATGATCCCCGCTCAAGTCGCCACAGGCGATCGACGACGTCCAATCCCCGCGGGCGTCCGGTGCAGCCATCGGCTGACGCCGGAAGGTTCCGTCGCCGTTGTTTTGGTAAACCACGTTCGGACCGATGTTGGCCAAGATCATGTCCGGAAAGCCGTCTTGGTTGATGTCGGCCACGGCGACACCCTGGCCGTAACCCAAGTCTGCCGTTCCGGCGACCGGCGCTACGGAAACCCACGGCTCGTTCGGCAGGTTACGAAACAATTGATTGGGCTCGGAACCACCTGCGTCGAACGCATCGCCACCACCTTGGGTGAAATACAGGTCGGGCGAGCCATCCAAGTCAAAGTCGATGACGCCGATTCCACCACCGGTCAGCTGATGCAACAACTGGGTGTCGTCGGACGGATCATCACCGCTTTCGTATTGAAAAACCAATCCCACTTCGGCAGCGACGTTGTTCAGCTTAATTTCGGTGACAGGTGAACGGCCGATCGTCTCTTCGGGCCGATCACGCGGATCGTCTGCTGCGATTGCCGAGGCGGGCGGAAGCGGCCAGTCCTCGGGCGCGATGCCGCAACTGGCGAAATGGTCTTGATCCCCGGTCGGATCACTCGCCGTGACGTTACGTCCAGCCAGCGCGTCGCGTTGCTCGCTGACACGCCGGCTCAACTCATCGGTTCCGCCATATGTTTTCAGAGACACCTGCAGCCAGGCGACCGCTTCCCAAGGCCGATTCAACGCGTCCAGGATTTCTGACAGCCGGCTCAGTTCCGCAACGGTGCCGGGCGCACCACCGATCTTGCTTGCGATTTTTGCGGCCTCGTGCAAGAGCGAAAAACGTCGACTGGCACATTCCGCCTCGGTTTCTTTGCCGAGCGTTTGCAGAGAACGGGCTAACGCAAGGAACGAAAACCGGTCCGTTTCATCCAGCCGGACGGCTTCAACAAAACATCGAACCGCTTCCGGATGACGATTCAAACTTTGCATCCGCAACCCGAGGGCGTGCCAGTACTCCGGTTCGCGATGGATCCCTGCCGGAAGTGATTGCAGGCAGACATCCAACATCGCGTCGAGTTTCAATTCCGAATAGATTCGACAACGAAAGGCGGCGATCGGCGTCGACTGCGGGTACCGTCGACTGAGTTGTTCGATCAGGACCCTGGCTTGTTCCAATTCCCCTTCTCCCCGAAGCCGTTTGACTTCGGCCAGGGCCGCGGGGGGCAACGCACCGTTGAAGCTCGGTTTGGGCATGGAGACGTCGATGAAGGCATCTCCATAGGTGTTCATGGCAAACAGTTCCTTCTCAGTGATATCCCCGGAACGCGCCAGCAGACGCAAGTACTTCGCCGCTTCGATGCGACGGCCTTGGTTGTTCAACAGCGCCGCGAGTCGGTGATAAACGGCATTGATGCGGGGCGCATCCACGGTCGCGTTCAATTCAATGACCTGCTCCAGGCTCGCCTCCGCCTCGGCGTATTGCCCCAGGTCCAGGTGCAAGTCGGCTGCCAGCAACGCCGCGTCGACAAACGCGGTCAGATCCGACGTCGGAATGGACCGCAGCAGTTCACAGGCGGCGACCGGATCACCGGCTTCCGCTTCACATTTGGCATACAACAGCAACGCATCCGAAGGAACCTGGTCCGACATCAACAGCGGGCGAAGTGCGTCGCGGGCGCCGGCATAATTGCGTTGCTTGTAGAACCGCTCCGCCTCCTCGATGCGCTGGCGATCCGTTTTCGGGGCCGCGTCAATCGCGTGCTCACGCCTCCGCTGGCTCTGCAGCAGTTCCGCGGCCCGTTGTTCGTCGGAACCGCCGCCACAGCCGAGCACAGAAAAGCCGACGGCGACGATCATCCCCAGGTAAAACGTGCGATAGATATTCAACGATGACCCTGCAATTGAAATGCGTCTTTGGCCCCTTCGACCAGGACGTAATCATGGCCTCCCTTCAGCACTCCGAAGGATTGTGTCGTTCCCGAGGGCCATTGTATTGTGACGTTTTCGGCGTTGTCCTGCTCGCCCAACGCGACCGAAATCCTACGTTGATTGGTACACATGTAGCCGTCACCGGCGGTCAGCTGCTGGGTCAGCGCTCGCGTGCCCACGGTCGCCGTGACCACCGCGCCGATGGCGTCGCGTTGCGTTCGCGTCGCTTTCAAGATCAGTCCGATCGACTGTCCCGCGTTTTCTGTCCGATTGACCAACAGGGAGACGGGCTCGTACAGATGCGTGATCGCCACGTCCGTTCGCCCGTCCCGGTCGACATCGATGGTTGCCAGGGCGCGGCCCAAGTGTGGTTGGGAAAAATAGTCCCCCATCCCGTCCAGGCTCAATTCTTCCCAACGCCCCGACGGCTGACGCCGAAAGGTCTGCGGAGGCATTTTGTACTGTACGTCGGTGCGATGGACGTCATCGACATGCCCATTGGTGACCATCAGTTCGAGTGATCCGTTGTTGTCAAAGTCCGCCCACTCGGTTCCGAATCCCAGCAGTTTCATCGACGGCTGACCGAGCCCGACCTGGAACGAACGGTCGGCCCAGAAACCCGGTGAGACCTGTTCGTAGAACGTGTTGTGGTCGTCGGCAAAGTGGGTGAGGAAGAAATCGATATCACCGTCGCCGTCTGGATCGGCCGCAGCAATTCCCATCGATGCCTGCGAGGTCGCATCCCCACTGAACCCGACGCCCCGGGTGGCGGCTAAATCGACCATTCGGAATCGCTCGTCGGTCGCCTCGGGCGACCAGAGGTGATTGGCCGTCATGTCATTGGCGACATAAACGTCCAGCCCGCGGCGCTCGTCGAACTGTCCCACGACCAGACCGAGTCCGCGCCCTGGCGTCTGCGTCTGGATCCATTGATCCGAAACGTCAACAAACGAACCGTCCCCGCGGCCTTTCCAAACTCGGTCTCGCTCGGCTTCGAACAACAACGGAGGACACGTCGAAAAGCCGTCGGCGTTGCGGCACGGTCGTTCCAACGGTCCCCGACCGGCACAGTAATTCGTCGCGAACACATCAGCGATTCCATCGGCGTCCAGATCGGCGATCACGGCCGACGTCGTCCAGGATTGATCGGTCAGCCCGGCGGCGATCGCGATTTCGTCAAACGTCCCGTCACCGTTGTTTCGAAACAGCCGGTTCTGGCCGTAATTGGAATCAAAGATGTCCGGAAACCCATCGTCGTTGAAATCGCCGACGGTGATCCCCTGGGAAAACCCGGTGTCGTGGTAGGCAGCTTGACGCTCCACCGAGACGAACCCGGTTCCTTGATTTCGGAACAATCGATTGGACGAGGAATCCGATGCGAGGGGCTTGCCGTCCAACATCGCCGCGGCCAAGTCGGGCCAACCGTCCAGATCAAAGTCGATCACCCCGACGCCACCGCCGACACTTTGATAGATCCAATGCCCTTCTTTGACGGCTTCCGGGGCGATCTCGCAGGTATGGATCAAGCCCCGTTGCTCGGCCTGATCTTCGAACACCAACGGTCGCTGAAAACTCACCTCCGCGGCACTCGATCGGGGCTGAGTCAGTTTCCAGGCGATCGTCGGTAAATCGCTCAGATCGATCTGTCGGCTCAGCTCCATCTCCGGCAATACCCACGGCGTCGTGGCCGTCAACTCGGAGCGGATCGCCAGGTAGCGATCGCGAAGATCCGGCAAACGTTCTTCCGGCAACGTCGTCGCGAGCCGTGCCCAGCCTTCGGCTTCCCAGACCCGTCCGAGTTCCAGCATCCCCTCGGCCACTTGCATGGCAGCTCGTTGCGAACGTCCGCTACGCTCCAGATGGGTCTTGAGCGCATCTCGCAGGGCGCCCAGCTTGGTGATCCGATCGGCAACCACGTCGGCGTCATCGGATCGACCGATCAGGGTCAGGTTCTGGAACAGACCATTGAGCGCCGAGGGCAACGCGTGGGAGCTCAGCCGGATGGCCTGCCAGTAGGCCCGAGCTGCTTGCTCGTGCTGTCCCTCGCGCTGCGCCCAGTCACCGGCGATCAACCAGTACTCGGGCAATGTTTCGATACCGGCGGGAAGTTGCTGTTGCCAATCCAGAATGGAGTCGTATTGATCCAATTCCATCAGCGCTCGCCCATAAAGCGCCTGTGCATGTGCAAAATCAGCGTGACGTTCAAGCACCGGTCGCAATCGGTCGGCCACCGATTGCCAATTCGACTCCATCGCGTCCAGGCGGGCCAAACAATACTCAGGACGCAGATCATCACCCGATCGCTGCAGCATCGACTGACACATCTCGCCGTCGGGTTCCACCCGAGCCGGATCGGCAAGCACTTGCAACGATTCCGGATCGCCTTGACCGTGTTGGGCGAGCCACTGCAGCGACGGTAGCGCCGCGGGGGTCTGCCCGACCATCGTCGCCAAACCGACTAGATCAAATCGAGGCTGGGGACGATTGGGAAATCGATCGACGAACGATTGCAAGGCGGCGATCGCATCGAAGGGCCTGCCGGCGGAAACCAGGCCATGAGTCAACTTGTCCAGCAGCGCCTCGTTGGGCGACTCTCCTAGACTCAACGACGCCTGATACCTCTCGATCGCGACTTCCGGATCTCCCTGACGCGACGCGACGTCTCCGGCCAGCTCGATCGCGCGGGCATCGTCCGGGTGAAGCAGTAGGTGCTTGCGAATCGACGCCTCGGCATCGGCGATGTCTCCCCGCGCGAGTGCGTTCGCCGCGCGTGCGAAGAAGTCTTGCTGGGTTTGACCCTGACCATCTGATTGGTCGGCCTGCTCTGTTTGACTCGATCGCGGCGCGTTCGCATCGATAGACGATGCCTCAGGTTTGCCGCAGCCGGGCATCCAGGGCAGCATCCCTAACAGAACGAGCAGCCGGACACCCATTCTGGGCATCAAACGCGCGAAGCGTCTGCGGCCGTAGAGCGTTGGACAATCAGCGGAACAGCGCCAACCGAGTCGGAACATGAATCGGTGGAGAGGTTGGCGAGTCATCATGGGGTTAATAAGAGACCTGCTGTTTGATTGCGGTGTCGCATTCGGTGCGATCGGGGAAGTGACGCGGGTCAGCGATTACCGGTTTACTGAACTTGCGCCACTGTGGCGAGCCACTTGATTTTAAGCAACTTAAGGATAACATCTCCGCTCTAGAAACCGGTCAATTTAGGAATTCTTACCCACGAGATTCACATGGCTCGCAAACTCCTGTCCCTGATGGCTCTGGCTTGTTTCCTCTGTGCAGTACCTGGATGTGGTACCGGCGGTGGTGAAGCGACGTTTGAAGAAACGACCGCACAAACCCCTGAGGAAGTCCAAGAAGCCCAAGATTATGAAGAAATGCTGCGGAAACAAGAACAAGAGAACTTTAAAAAGAAATAGAGAACCTTTCTCGTTACACTCCTCGCTTTTAAGTGCACCCCAGAGAGCAACGCGAGCTGAATTTGAGAATTGAAAAGATGGCGTGCGATTGTGCACGCCGGATGCATCCCTCGATGCTTCGATAAACCTCCCGCCGTAGAGCCTGTTGATTCAAACGATCTGCCGAAATCAACACGATGAGCTGAGGCGTAAGCGGGGGCGCCGCTTGAATCCTTGCTGACGCGTGCGGGCTTTCACCCGCAGACGCCTTGCTTTGAAAGAAAGGCGGGCATTCTCAGGTCGATCGACACGAAGCGAGCAGGAGAATCTCCCCTGACAGCTGAACCGGCGTCCTGAGAGCGGCGGCGTGGGGCGGCCGGTTTTGAACGCAGTGATTGATCCGGCGCTGTGTTATGCCCGGCGCAGTGTTTTGATCTCCAGGTCGTTGTGCGACGGCAGTTGCCACGTCCGCCAGGGCGTCACAGCCCGCTCGCGCCCTACCGCTAAAAAATGCTTCACAGCGTAGCCCGCCGGGGTTCCACGAGGAACGCACGACGCCGCGCCCCCTGATCGGTAACGAGCGGATGTTCAACACCGGTTACTGCGTCGAATTGCCATCCCACCTTTGTGATCAACAACCCCTACCTGGGGAGTCGCGTTTTGCAGCGATCCGCGTTGCAACACGCAGCGGATGAGTGGAAGCGGTCTATAAAAACTGCCTTTATGAAAATATTTATGATTCCCGCGATGCTTTCGAGGGTTTCTGGCGTTTACTAGTGTGAGAAGGACTGCCGAGAACCGCGGTCCGAAACTATACTCGGTTTCAATCGCTGGATTGACCGAAATCCCGGGAGCGTCAAGTGGACGCGCCCTGTGTGAAATATCCCCTTTCTTAGTTGAAGCGAACTGTCTTCGGAGATGCAAATGAAGAATCGATCCCCTCAACGCAGTGGTTTTACACTGGTTGAGCTTTTGGTAGTTATCGCCATCATTGGTATTTTGGTGGGTCTACTTTTACCCGCCGTCCAAGCTGCACGTGAAGCAGCGCGGCGGATGAGCTGCAGCAATAATTTCAAGCAGATCGGCTTGGCGTTGCACAACTACCACTCGGCGTACAAGAACCTGCCGATGAATGCGACGGGCACTTATGAGTGGGCCGGCAACCGTGGCGGCGATTACCACAACCGGTTTTGCTTAAGCTGGATGATCGGTATCTTGCCGTTCATCGAGCAACAGGGATTGTGGGACCAAATTTCCAATCCGTTCAACAAAAACCGTGACGGCTCCATTCGCCCCCCGGCTGACGTGTTCCCCGCGATGGGCCCGGTTCCGTGGAACGAGAACTACCAACCCTGGTTGACTCAAGTTCCGGGTTATCGCTGCCCCAGCGACCCCACCCAAAGCACGCCGGCACGAGTCGCGTTCACGAACTACTCGGCATGCCAAGGCGACGCCTACTTTGAAGGCCACCACGCCGGAATCAACTGGAACGGCGTTCCCGGAACCAGTGGGACCTGGGGTGACGAAGCCCAAGCCCGTTGGGCGCGGGGTGTGTTCCGCAACCACCACTTCACCAAGTTCCGCGACATTCTTGATGGATTGTCGAACACCATCGCATGTGGTGAGAACATCGTCGACGCCCGCGAGCGGCTGGTTGCGACGGTTCCCTATCAAGACAACACCAGCAACATGGCGTTGCCACCCAACCACTGGGAGCAATTCGTTGACCCCGATCGCCCACAATACTGGGACGATAGCGTGATCAACGGCCGCCCAGGTTTGGACGAGTCCGCCAACCACGGTCGCGGCCGTCGCTGGCCCGATGCCCGACCGCAGTTCTCGATGTTCAATACGATTCGTCCCCCGAATAGCTACAGCGTCTACCGCGGCCACGGCGACTTCGGCTATGGATCGGCATCGAGTCTGCACCAAGGCGGTGCCCACATCCTGATGGCCGACGGAGCGGTTGTGTTCATCACCGATTCGATCGAATCCGGTGATCAAAACCAAGTCCCCTACAGCGACAACGATCCGAACTTCGGTGTCCGAGGTGCTGGCAAGCAAAGCCCGTACGGCTTGTGGGGAGCCCTGGGAACCAAGGCTTCGAAAGAAACGATCCAAGAAGCGCTCAACCAATAGTTGAGCCCAATCGTTACGATCCTTACCGGAAGGGATGCGGCGTTCGCGCTGCATCCCTTCTTTTTTTGCGCAGACGGCTGCCTCTGAAGCGTTTTGACGTTCGATCAGCCAAGTGGCCCGAGCCTACGGGCCCGCCCC
>NZ_JANZKV010000016.1 GCF_025060895.1 Stieleria sedimenti
GGGTGAGATACTAGGGCCGATACAGTGTCTGCCGGTGGCGTCAGCCACCGGAGGGAATTTAAAGGAATGCCCAAGGCCCAGCGGGCCGACACAATTTTCGGGCGTCCATCGCTCCTGGCCGCGAAAGGACCGATTGTGCCGGCCTTTCAGGCTTTCGTGGTTCAATGGGCTTCGCCGCGGATGTCCGGCGAAAACGGCAGCGTCTGACAGGATTCGTTCTAATCAGGATTCGTGACCGGTCTACCTGAGGAGCGACAAAACTCTGACGCACGATCTATCCCCGTTCCTTCTGAACGCGGATAGATCGCAATTCGTTCACTGTCAAAAAAGAATCAATTCATGAGACAACTCAATACCCTGGTCGCATTTGGCGTGTTTGCTGTTTTCGTTTCGTCGCAAGACGACCAAAGCACTTGGGTCCTTTCCGGCGTGATCTGCGTTTCAGTGGGGATTGCTACAATTGAGATCGTAAATGCGATAGGAAATCCGGAAGGCAATGATTACCGACAGAATATGCAACGCTTCCACGATGCGATTGACAGCGGCCAAACAGAGTCAGCGATCGAGATCCTAACTGACCGAGGCATCGACACGTCGACCGCAGGATCGGCGGTTTTGGCGACAATGAACATCTCATCTCGTACTGTCTTTCGCTAGAATTTCATTTGGTAGACTGACCTCTCGAAAAAACCGGAACTAAGCAGAGGACTTGCACCCCACAAGATCACGCCCATGCTGGGCGTACTGCACGGCGCGTCGCCGAGTTGTTATTTTTGAAGTGGAGGATCGCGCGTGGCGACCGCGTGATCGCAGCCGTTACGCCCGGCTGAGCAGCAAAGTGCTACCAGCAACATTGATTAAGCGGAATCTTCATGTCTGTTACGTGCCCGACCTGTATGATGCCGGTGACACCTTCCTCTGGTGGTAGTTGTCCGGTTTGCAATGCGGACTTAAATGCTGAGCCAACTGAACAAACTACGCCTGCGAATCGAACGCAATTATTTCCGACTTGGTTTTCAAAATTGCTAATCTTCTTTTTTGCACTTGCGGTGGCGAAAGCGCTTTTTGGCCCCTAACAGTGTCAACTGGATTGCGCACCACTTAGATACAAATCGATGGAACGCTGGTCGTTACCAACGGACTGAATATCCCAAGATCGAAGATCAGGCAGCTTAGCGATTCCATAATTTCGTCAACGAACTCTACTCGATCCATCCAAAGTTTTGCAATCGCTAAGGGGCGTTACCATGCACTTCCGTGCCGTCTCGATTTGGTTACAAGTCGATGTTGCCAGAGTCCAGTGTGGCGGACCATCGCGCGCACAGGAGTACGCGAGTCGACCGATTTTGAAATTGAGAAACTATCACGCGTACTCGGTGACGGCTGCCGTTCGCCAATGGAGGTTTTGATGACGACGCGAGTGTTTTCTTTATTCTTTGCCGCTGGCATACTTGCGATCGCGGCACCAACTTTGGTCGCCGATGAACCGCCATCAGAAACCAAGTTGCTTCGTAAGCTGCAAGGACACTGGAAGGCGGAAAAGTGGGTCATCCACGGCGAGGATACATCAGAGGGACGAGCTAACCGGTCCTACCGAATCGATGATCGCAAGATGGTATTTGTTACTGATGGCAAAGATGTGGGAATTGCCACTTTCAAAATTGACGTTTCGGACAAGCCATTCGAGATAGATGTGACTTACGTCGGCGGGCCACGCGACGGTCAGACTCTACCCGGTATCTTTCGATTTGACGACGAAAAATTCATCAACTGCTTCCCGTATCCTGGCGATCCTAGACCAACCTCGTTTGAATCCACGGCTGCAAATCGCTACTTTCTATCGATCGACCGAAAGAAAACTGATTGAAGCGAACGAGCCGATGCAACCGAGCGGTGAAGTCGGGAGATTTGAAGTGGATGATCGACCGACGCCACTCGGTGATGCCTGACGTTGAACTTAATCGAATTGCTTACCGCTTCATGGGTTGATGTGCGGTCACGGTGGGCTGACGTCAGCGTGGGACTGCTGGCCGTAAGGCTGACGCCAGCTTCTCAGGGTCCTCTGGCCGCAGGTCGTCAGCGTTTTGGGGCGACACCGTTTTGATCTCTTGTCGCCCATCGAGTGATTCAGTGGCGCATGACTCCCTCGTCACTCGCGTCGTGTGGTCGAGGGTGTTTTTCTTTTATTGAAAGACGAATCCGACCGAGCACACGACGCGCCGATCCTTGGGAGTCGAGCGCCTATGGAGGTCTGAAGTGCACCAATGAGATTAAAACGCGGTTTGCACCGCGACGCTGATGAACTCCGTGCAAGAGGTGGGTGAAGCGGACGGTATTGCGAGGGCAGATCGTTCGACGTGGCCGGACGCCGTGTGACGCGTCCTTGCGAGAGATCGCGTTGGCCGTCGTGCCTGATGCAGGAGTGTAGAAACGTTGTGCGACCCCGTCCGGGATCGATGGGAGGAATGGGGGCGTGTTCCGGAGGAGACGCTGCGCTGACCTCCGGCTACTCGCTGTGATTCCTCCGGGATGCTCGGTTCGCTGCCGCTCGGCTGTGATCCCTCCGGGATCATGGTAAGCCCGATCGGTCGCTCGTGTTTTTTGTTAGACTTGATGGCCGTTGGTGCGTCCGCGCTGATCTGGGCTGTTCGTCCTACCGATCGTCTTCGAGCCCATGCAAAACCCCTATCAAGCTTCGCCGGAACCTGTTGAGGCAGACGCGCGGCCTACGTCCTCAAAGCCGTCAAAGAATAAGACGGTCTGGGGAATGGTTGGCTCCGCCGTGATGTGGTGTCTGACCGGCGTTGTTTTTCTTACCGTCGGTTGGCCCTTTGCAATCGCCTATGCCGTGATCTGGAGCAATAACAAGCAAAGGCTTGCAGAAAAAGAAATCTTGGAGATGAACGTGCACTCGTGCCCATCGTGCAGCCGAGAGTTGGCGAAGACGTCCCGGATTTGCCCCAGGTGCGGACACAAATTTACATGAGTGATGAAGAGGCTTGGAGCTTGGCAATGCGGAATTGTGTGAGGGCTCCCGTCAAGCATTCGACGAACCAGAGGTTGCCCCGTCCCGGTGAACGCTGATGGAGCATTCGGCTTCGTAGCGTTTGAGTTGATTGCGCACCCGCGTTGAGTGTCGCTGCAATTCCGATGGTCCCGTGACCCAACTGCCGTAGGGCAGTTCTTCGACAGGCACACCCATCCGAGCGAGGGCCACGAGCCACTGGAGACGATCATCTGCCGAGTTGGTCAGTGGCGAACGGCGTTCGGCCAACAGTGATCGGATGCGTGGGATTGCCATCGCCGCATCAGGACCCATGCGTTTGAATGCTTCTCGAATTCCGCGTACGACGCGAAAACGTTCGTGCCACGGTTTCTCGACCACCTGGTCCAGAATCCCCAGCAATTCCGGTACGACGGCTGTACCCTGATCTGCCAATCGTTCCAAAAAAGGTGCCGCTTCCTGGACGGAGGTGGCACGGTCCCAAATCGCTTGTTCGTCGTTGCTCGGCTGGGCAAAGGTTGCCGTGGGTAAGCCAACCAATGCGGAGACATACCACGTTCGAGCTTGCGGTTCATCTGCAGCCAAGAAACGCTTGGCCAGCCCCATTCGTAACGCGGTCAAATCCGTCTTGCTCCGCAACGTCGTCCGCAGCAATTGGTGGGGGTCCGCGATTCGTTCATCCAGCAAGATCTTTGCGATGGTGTCGATCTGGTCTTGTCCTGCTTCGTATTGGAACAGTCTCAACCACAACGGCGCCAGCAGCAGTTGCGCGTCCGTCGCGTTCGGATCGTCCAGTGTTTCAGCCAGTTTCTGTTGCATGCGTTCGACTGAGTCCGGGGCCGGATTTGGTTGCCGAATCTGAGTCAATCGCAGCAGTTCGACATCGGGATCGAAGTCGTAGTAGCGCGTCTGATTGGAATCGTTGGAACCACCGACGGTAAACCGTGCGTTGGTCATGGCACCTTCGAATCCGAAGTAAAAGAATGGCGAAGGAATACGATGTTTCACCAATGACTTCCGCGCCATCACCGCATCGGTATGGTCTCGAATCTCCAGCCTCTCAACGCGTGGTTCACCCCGTCTTCGATCAACTTGGTAGATCACGCGCCAGTCGATGTGTTTGGCGCCGAGCGGTGCGTGCTCTCGAAGCGTGTCGCCTTGAGCGATCCGCAATGCCCAGTCCGCCTGCAAAGCCCGATCCAAGCGTCTGCGTTCCTCAAAGCGACGCATCCCTCGAGTTCCGGAGAGTCTGTCGAAGGCATCAAGAATCTTTTGCGGCTGATCGGGCTGTGCCAGCGTGCCAGCTGCATTGGGACCGCGTCGAAAGGTTGCCGCGTCGTCGCCGCAGACCTTGGTGACACTTTCTACGCCCGGCGTATCAAGCAACGCGGTGCAGCGATGATCACACGTTAATGCCGAGGCCGATCGGCGAGGATTTGGAGGAAAATCGACGAGAACGTTTCCGGTCAATCGTATCGCCGGTGACGCGGCGATGTCGGGAAGTGCGGCTTGTTCAAAGCGACGAACTTCGATCATTCGCCATGGCAACATGACAAGGAAACCGAGGGCAATCGCCATTCCGAATGCAATCACGCTTGCTCCGACCCGCGATGACGACGGCACGAAGGGTCGAATCAGGAAGGTGGCGAACAGATAAACAAATACAGTCGGAATGATCGTCAGAATCAGCCCGGGGATCACGAGGAAGAAATAACCCAGGACGACCAGATTGGGGACTGCCAGGATGATGGCCGACAGAATGCCGAGTGGAATCAACAGGTATTTGAGCATGTTTGTCGCATCAATCACGCGTCTCGGAGGGTCGGTGCCCACACAAATCGCAACGGGGCGATACCGGAAAACCTTCAAACGATAGGTCGTGATCGATGGAGGAACGCTGAAAATCAGTCACAGCGGCGGTGCAACCAGAGCATCAGTCCGCCGCCGATGATCGTGCTGATCGATTCTCCGGCGGTCCACCAGATCGGCATTCCGGACTGAAAATCGATCAGACCCTGCAAGAGGCCGAAGACGATGATGCCCAGCGAGAGCGTGCCGACAAAATCGCGGAAACGAGCCAGCCGGTAGGAGACCACGATGAGGGCGATGCCGATGAATCCGTAGAGCAGCGACAGATGCCGGGCCAGATAAAAAGCCAGCGGCGTCTCTGGAAATCTTTCCAGCTTCAGTGCGTCGGTGATTGCGATGATCCACGATTCTGGCATCACGGCGGCAATAAACGCCAACTGTGAAACGATCCCGACGAGCCGCAGGAACCAGATCAACCAGGAGGCGGGGTAGTTCACAGTTTCGCTCACTTCGAATCAGCTCTCGTCGATGGGGGTCGTCGGGTCGCAGGCAATCCTATCGTATGGATTGTCGTGCAGTTTTAAAGTCGTTGATACCAGGGTTTGCGTTGTTGCTTGGGATCGCCCATCAAGAGTGAAGTGAACGCCGCGATTCACCTTTCGACCTCCCCTCGCTGCGCTCGACCCTCCTGGCAGGAGGGTGACATTCTCTGGAGGGACGGGAGAAAATGCCCCTACGAATCCGAGGCGGCCTGCGCCATACTTTCGGCCATGAACTCACATGCTCAAACCGTCCCACCCGAATTGCTCGCCCCGGCGGGGGACTGGGATTGCGCGCGGGCGGCGATCGAAAACGGGGCCGACGCGATCTATTTCGGTCTCGATTGCGGATTCAACGCCCGCCACCGGGCGAAGAATTTTCATCTGGATGATCTGCCCGAATTGATGAAGCTGCTTCGCAGCCGTGGCGTGCGGGGCTACACGACCATGAACACGCTGGTGTTTCCATCGGAATTGCCGCGGCTGGTTCCGGTCGTCGAGCGGATCGCCGAGAGCGGCGTCGATGCGGTGCTGGTGCAGGATTTCGGCGTCGCCCGACTGGTCCGCGAGATCTGCGGCGAATTGGAGATTCACGCCAGCACGCAGATGAGTCTGACCAGCGCTGAGACGATCGCGGTGGCGTCAGCGTTGGGACTCGCTCGGGTGGTGCTGGCGCGGGAATTGTCGGTCGCCGAGATTGGCAAGATCGCCGCGGCGACGGAGATGCCGTTGGAGGTCTTCATCCATGGTGCGCTTTGCGTCGCGTATTCCGGCCAGTGTTTGACCAGTGAATCGCTGGGCGGTCGAAGCGCCAATCGCGGTCAGTGCGCCCAGGCGTGTCGATTGCCGTATGAAGTGATTTGCGATGGCAAGGACGTGGACCTGGATGACGTCCGTTACCTGCTCAGCCCCCAAGATCTGGCCGGGTACGATTCGATCGTCGCGCTGATGCAAGCCGGCATCGCCTCGCTGAAGATCGAAGGTCGATTGAAAACTCCGGAGTACGTCGCCAATCTGACCAAACACTATCGCCGGGCGATCGATCAAGCCGTCGCGGAGGGGCGGGTCACGGTCAGCGACAAGGCCAAGCAAGAGATGGAGCTTTCGTTCTCGCGCGGTTTCACACCGGGCTGGTTGGAAGGCAATGATCACAAGCGATTGGTGCCTGGTCGCCACAGCGCCAAACGCGGCATCTTGCTCGGACGGGTGCTGCGGGTCGACGGTGACCGGATCCAAACGCGTTTGGCGGCCGACGTTTCACTCGGTGACGGATTGGGGATCGAGTCCACCGAAACCGATGGCAGCGACCAGGCGATGCAGGGTGGCCGCGTGTATTCGTTGCACAGCGGCCGCGGTGAAAAACAAAAAACGATGCGCTCCGGCCAGACGGCTTGGATCGGGTTCGGGCGCGGCGAGATCGATTGGTCCAAGATCGCCGAGGATGGCTCGGTGTACAAGAATGATGATCCAAAACTGAATCGTCGACTGCGTGCGTCGTTCAACGTCGCCGATCCGGTGACGCGACGTGACATCGATTTCAATGTCGTCGCGGTCACCGGTGAGCCGTTGCGCGTGACTGCGACGTTGTCCGATTCCGCGCGGTTGACCGAAACGGTTTGTTCCGATGTTGCGCTTGAGCGGGCGAACAAGCACCCCGCGACCGAATCGATGCTGGCGGAAAAACTGTCACGTCTGGGTGCGACGGCATTTCGGATGCGGAAACTTGATGCGAAGATCAGCGGGGAGCCGATGGTTCCGGCCAGTTTGATCAACGAGCTGCGCCGGCGCGTGATGGAGCGACTCGCCCGGCGGATCGAGCAACCTCCGCCGCGATCGATTCGCGTGGCGGCCGGCGAAGCGATGTTGGATCCGATCCCATCCGGCGATCCGCCCGTGAAACCACCCCGGATCGCTGTCTTGTGTCGTTCGCTCGATCAAGTGAAGGCGGCGACCGAAGCAGCGGTCGATCTGATCTACGTCGACTTTCATGACGTCCGGCATTACGCCAGGGTGTCGGAGATCGTGGCGGCGGAATCGATTCCGTTTGGCATTGCGACGGTGCGAATCCAAAAGCCGGCGGAGATGGGATTGTTGCGAGTGTTGCCGCGTCACCGGCCGGATTTCATTCTGGCGCGAAACCTCGCGGCGCTCGAGTTCTTTCGAGCATCCACGATGGAGACCATCGCCGATTTTTCGTTGAACGTCGCCAATCATCGATCGGCCGAGTGGATTCGCTCGCTGGGGGCATGCCGGGTGACGGCGTCGTATGATTTAAACTGCGATCAATTGGCCGATCTGATCGATTCGGTTCCGCCGGATTGGATGGAGGTGGTATTGCATCAACACATACCGATGTTCCACATGGAGCATTGTGTGTTCTGTTCGGTGCTGTCGCCGGGGACGAACAAGACCAATTGTGGTCGGCCCTGCGATGACCACGTCGTGCAGTTGCGCGATCGGGTGGGGGCAGAGCACACGTTGCAGGCCGACGTCGCCTGTCGCAATACCCTTTACAATGCGACTCCGCAAAGCGGCGCGGAAACGGCCGGCCGGTTGCTGGAGCGGGGGATCGGTTGGTTCCGTTTAGAGATGCTCGAAGAATCGCGGGCCGAAGTGATCAAGACGGTTTCGTTGTACCGCGATCTGTTGAGCGGTCGTTTGACGGCGGAGCAGGTCTGGAAGACGCTCGGCGCGACCAACCGGATGGGAGTGACGCGCGGAACGCTGGAGTCGAAGCGGAATCCGTTGGCGGTTTTATGAGTGGTCGGATGGCACGAGACCGCTATGATCCACCCCGAAGCGCTCGAAACACTTCGTCGAGTTCGGCGTCACTGATCCGGCGGCGGGTTTGATCGAACATGGATCTGAAGTAATCACGGTCTTCATCGTCGGCGGGAAATCCGATGTTGCCGGTGGTCGATTCACTGGTGACGATCGGCTTGCCGTCGGAATCAATTATGGCGTACCAGGGAATCTCATCATCTGTTCGGCCGAAACGAGTGGTCACGGATTCCACGTCGGGCATTCGGGTGTCAACGATGACGGGTACAAAATCTTTTGAAAAGATCGACTCGTAGGCACTCAGAAACGTCTTCAATCGAATGCAATGGACGCAACCGGGGCCGGAAACGATCAGCAGCGTCTTTTTTTGTTCCGCATCGGATCGAACCTGGCCGGCACGAAGTACGGTATCGGCGGTCGGAAGCGGGACCCCATGTTTCCGTAAGAATTGCGTGATCGAATCTCGGTGGGCGCGGGATTCTTGGTCGGTCAACTGATCGATGGGGTCGCCGTTTCCTGCCAGAACGCAAAGTCGCGAATCGTCTGGGGAATTCAAATTGCCCAACGCACCACCGAGTTGATCGATCCGTTCGGGGGTGATGCAGCGGAGCAAGTAGTGGTCGCTGACCTTCGCGAAGCGTTCGTCATCGAGTACCGCCAATGCGTTGGCAGTGAAGTTGGACTCGGGACGCGAGACGAGCAACAAAACGCGTCGATTGGTTTTTCGTGCTTCCTCGATCGTGGCATCCAACGAGGCCTTGTCGATCGATCGGCTGAACCGTCTCAGTCGTTGGAGCAGGTTTGCAATTTCGTCGTGGTTGGCATGGAACTGCCGGATGAACAGCGATTTCGTGGCCAGGTTGATCTTGATGTCTGTTTCATCGAGCAGCCAGCTGGGCGGGTCGACGCGGGTTTTCAGGGCGAACACCAGAGCCGAGGGGTCGAAAACCGGATCATCCGATCGGCCCATTCGATAGACGGGCAAGTCCTCGACGGCGTAGATCGTCAATCGGATCGGGGGGAGGGCGGCCTGGCGATCGGGGGCTTGGCGATCGGGGGCTTGGCCGGCGACCCGATGTCCAGCGAGTTGACTGACGGTGACGAAGGCCATGAAGACGAGAGCGGGCGTGGCGCGAGAGCGGTTCATGGGCAGGGCGAGTGACGTGGATTCGGGGAACCTGGAGCGTGTAATGTATGCTGTAGCACTTTAGTCGGTCGAAAACTGTCGCGACCGATGGACTCGCCACGCCGGCCGGACGCTTGCCGTCGCGCCCGAATCGTCCCGAATCGTCCCGTATCGAACGACCGGTTACGTTTGCCGATGAACACGCCTTTTACCAAAATTCGTCGCGGCGCTTCGGCGCTCGCCGTGATCGTTTTTTTGGCAGTGGTGGGTTATCGGCTGGTCGCCGGATACGACTGGCTGGAAGCCTGTTGGATGGTGGTGATCACGATATCGACGGTCGGTTACAGTGAGCAAAGTGGTGAAAGCTGGATGACGCAACTGTTGTCCATCGCGGTCATTTTGCTGGGCACCACGGCTGCGGCCTACACCTTCACCGGCATGATCCAATTGACCCTTCAAGGGGAACTGGATCGTGCGTTTGGACGACGACGAATGGAAAAAGAACTTTCTCGTTTAAGCAATCACACCATCATTTGCGGTTTCGGCAAGAGCGGGCCTGTGTTGGCCAAGGACTTGCAACAGCGGCGTTACAAGTTTGTGATCTTGGAGATCGACCCGGTGCATTACCAACAGGCGATCGATCAGGGGTATTTGGCGATCAACGCGGACGCGACCGACGAAGAGACGTTAAAGGAAGCCAAAATCAGCGAGGCGAGCGCGATCGTGGTGGCGTTGCCGACCGATGCTCAGAACGTTTTCATCACCTTGTCGGCGCGGAATCTCTGTCCGGGGATTCGAATCGTCGCCCAGGCCGACCAGGAAAGCACTTCGCGAAAGCTTCGCCAAGCCGGGGCCAACGAAGTCGTGATGGGACATCAAATGGTGGCCGAATACATGTCGCGACTGGTCACGCGGCCGACGGCGGCGCAGTTCTTTTCATCGCTCAATGAACCCGAGTTCAAGGAATTGATCCTCGACGAACTTCTCATTCCCCCGGGTAGTGCGATTGAGAACCAGTCGATCGCACAGATTCGGGTCCGCGATCAGCACCAATTGCTGGTCGTGGCGATCAAAACCTTGGACGAAACCTTGGACTTCAATCCCCTCGGAGAACGGGTTTTCAAATCGGGCGAGACGATTCTTGTGATGGGCAAACAGGACGCAGTGGTCGCGTTTCAAAAACGGTACGCGTTGTTGGAGAGTAGCGAGGGGATTTAGGCTGCGAGGGGCCGCTGAGAACGATCAGGGGATGCGCCCGCCCAGACCACGCAACTCGTTGTATTTCTCGTTGACCGGTTTGCACCGCGCCTGGCGTTGATGCAGGGTGGAGACATCGAACGCCAGCTTTTGGCTGAGTGCATGTTCGACGCGTTGAACCAGGGTGCCCGGTTGCAACGGTTTCGTCAGCACTTCGTCGGCACCCAGTTCAAGCGCGCGACGATGCGTTTCCTCGGAGTCACTGGCCGTGACGACGATCAGCGGCACTGTTTTCAGGTTCGGATCGGCGCGGGCGATCTGGATCAAGTAGTTTCCGCTGACGTCCGGCATGGAGATGTCCAACAGCACCATGTCAGGGTTTTCTTGTTTCATGCGCTGAACGGCATCGATCGAATCGCTGATCCCGACCACGTTCCAAAATCCGGCGACGTTCAGGTGGGCGGTGATCACATCGATGATGATCTGTTCATCGTCGATGACCAGGATCTTGCTATTGACGATTTGTTGTCGGCCGTCGAACATTGAATTGCACCGGTAATCGGAAACCGCTGAGCCATCAGCGTGTGTTGTCGTGATCGGTGCCACGACTCTTCAGGTAAAACTAGGTCGAAGCGACGGGTTTCCGCGCTGCGGCGTGTGAGGGAGTTCCCTCCGCAACGACCTTTGTTCACGTCCGGTCAAGCGCTGACCCGAAAAAACCCTCATATGGACAAGGGTTAGCTTCTGAGCTGCAAACGGCGGGACGCATGACGATGGATCGATCAAGATGGACGGCAGGCATCGCAGCGATGCTTGCCGGTATGGTCATGTGTTCGGTCGCCGTGGCCGACGGCACGATCCGCGACGGGGTGAGTGCTCGCAGCATCGGACGCGGCGGAACCAACATCGCCATGAGCGATAACGCGCACGTGATGCTGGACAATCCCGCGGGGTTGGTTCGAAACGAAGCGGATTGTTTGCTGGAATTCGGCGGCCACCTGCTGTTGACCGATTTGGAATACGATGACGCGGACAATTCACGCGTCGGTGACATCGACAATCCGTTTCCGATCGGCGAGTTTGCGATCGCCAAGAAATTGGATGAGACCATCTCGATCGGTTTCGGCGCGTTTTCGCACGCCGGATTTGCCGCCGAATACATGATGAATGGTCCGGCGCCCTTCTCCGGTCCGCAGCACTACAAGTCCATCGGCGCACTGGCCCGCCTGCTGCCGACGCTGTCGCTCAAACTGACCGAGCGGCTTTCGATCGGAACCACGTTGGGGGCGGCGATCAATCACATCGAGTTGGAGGGACCGTACACGCTGCAGGGACCCAACGCGTTCGCCGGAACGCCGACGCGGATGGACCTGCAGGGGACCGGTGCGGGGCTGAGTTGGTCGATCGGAATGCAATACGAGTTGAATGATCGAACCACTGTCGGGGTCAACTATCAACACGAGACCAAGATGGAACTCGACGGCACGACGGTGGTCGAGATTCCCGGACTGGGCGCGTCCCGATATGATTCGATGTTGGATGTCAAATGGCCGCGTTCGTTGGGTGTCGGCTTGTCACATCGAACCGGCCAGCGGCGGACGTTTTCCGCGGACGCGATTTGGTACGACTGGTCGAGTGCTTACGACCACTTTGATCTGTCGCTGAAAGATCCGCTCAATCCGGTCTACCAGTTTGTCGCTCCGACGTTGTTGGAATCGTTTCCGCTCAACTGGCGTGACACGGTGTCGTTACGATTCGGGATCGAACAAGAACTCAGGGACGATCGTGTGATTCGCGTCGGATACGCCTACCATCGGAACCCGATTCCCGACAGCACGGTTACGCCCTACATCCAAACGATTTTGGAGCATGCGTTGTCCTTCGGCTACGGATGCACGTGGCGCGGGATCGCCGTCGATGCGGCGTACCAGTGGTCGTTCGGGCCGACCCAAACGGTCCAAACCAGTGGCTTCATCGGGGGAGACTTTGATGACGGCTGGCACTCGGTCAACGCTCATCAGTTTTCACTGAGCTTTCAGCGGGCGCGGATGCGGTGATCCGACAAGCGGTCTCTCATACCGGATGAGACGCGGCGTTTTCGGCCGCCTGCGGATTGGGCAGTTCCTCACCGCACTCGTCGACAAGCAGGTTGACATACGATTCGATGGCGTTCAACCGCTCGGCCAAAGCGTCGGTATCGGATGCTTTGGCCGCCTGTTCACAGGATCGAGCGAGTTCCGTCAGCGTGTTCAATCCGACGGTCCCGCCGGACCCTTTGATCCAATGGAGTTTTCGCGCCACTTCGTCATGATCCGCGCAGTCATAGGCATTTTTGATGGCCGGCATCTGGAAATGAACCTTGGCGACCAGATCGACGGCGAATTGTCTCAGCCAATCCGAGGGCAGTTGTTGTGTGTGTGATTCGTCGATGATCGACTCGTGCGACACGATTTCGCTTGTCGGCGGGTGTGCGTGTGATGGTGGGGCGTCCGATGGACGGGATTGCTGTCGGTCGAAGTGTTGGGAGTGTGAGGCGATGGAATCGGCGCACCAGGAGCGGACCATTTCTAACAGCGCGTCCAAGTCGATGGGTTTGGAAAGGTAGTCTCGGCAGCCGACTTGGCGACATTTGTTGTCGTCGCCCACCATCGAGTTGGCCGTCATGGCCACGATCGGGGTTTTCAGTCCGGCGCTGCACAGTTGTTGCGTCGCGGAGTAACCGTCCAGGACCGGCATTTGCATGTCCATCAACACCAAATCGATCGAGTGGGATTTGGGGGTGCCGCTGGAGTCGAGAAAGAAGTTGACGGCTTGTTGTCCGTCGGCGACGGATTGAACGCTGGCCCCGGCACTGGTCAGCAATCGGTGGATCAGGTCGCGATTGGTCTCGGCATCATCGACGACCAGCACGCGCGCGCCGGTCAAATCGACACGCTGCCACTGGGCTTCGTGACGACCTGTCGCCAGTTCGATCACCTCCGAATCGCTCAACAGCCGGTCACCGGGTCGGGTGTCGGTGGCGATGTGAACGGTGAAGGTGCTGCCGACGCCTGGGATGCTTTCCACTTCCAGCCCGCCGCCGAGTGATTCGGCCAGTCGTTTGCTGATCGACAGTCCCAGACCGGTGCCGCCATACTTGCGTGTGGTGGAGGTGTCGGCTTGGGCGAACGGGTCAAAGATTCGCTCGAGTTGATCGGCGTCCATGCCGATGCCGCTATCACGAATCGCGACCACGATTTGATTGGGCAGCCCGGTCGTGTCATCCGAGCGGGTGGATAGCCGGACGGTCACGCCGCCACGGTCGGTGAATTTGATCGCATTACCGATCAGGTTGGTGACGATCTGTCGCAGCCGAGTCGGATCACTGGTGATCGTTTCGGGGATTTGCGATTCGGAATCGATGCCAAGCGTGATGTTCTTTTGTGCCGCCTTGCCTTGAAGCGACTTGATGACTTCGCCGATCACTTTTGCCGGCACGCAGTGGATCTGTTCGACTTCGATTTTATCGGCTTCGATCTTCGACAGATCGAGAATGTCGTTGAGCAGATGCAGCAAGTGGCTTCCGTTGCTGTGGATGGTTTCCAGGTGTTGTCGTTGTTCTTCGGGATCGGTGACGATACCGCGGAGCATCAGTTCGGTGTATCCGAGGACGGCGGTGATCGGGGTGCGAATCTCGTGGCTCATTCGTGCCAAGAATTCGCTTTTGGCACGGTTGGCGTGCTCGGCAAGTTCCTTCGCCTCGCGGAGGTTGACCTGCGCGGCGCGCAGTCGGTCGGCGGTACGTTCGATTTCTTCGTTCCGCAGTGACAGCGTTTCGGTGCGTTGGGCGACCTTGCGTTCGAGGGTTTGGTTGAGCTCTTGGAGTTGCGTGAAGCCGTCCGCTTTTTCGAACGCGGCTCCCGCGGCCGAGGACAGGTAGTTGGCGATCCGCAGTTCGTCGTCGCCGAACATTCCCATCATGTAGGAGTTGGCGATGTACAGGTAGGAATGGATTTTTCCATGCACCAAGACCGGGCAGCAGAGGAACGTTCCGTAGTTGTGATGTGTGTCGTGATGGCGGGAGCGGACATCGCACAGATCGCTCCGTTCGTATTCACAGATGATCGCGGATCCCTTTTTCTCGGTCTGTTTGACGATGTCGGGATCAAAAACCGTATTGGGCGGAATGGTGGTCGCCTCGCCGTTTCCGGTCGCCGGCTGGATCAACAGGACTCGATCGCCGCGTAGCAGTTTCGCCGCCGCCGCGATGATTTCGTCGCGAATGACATCGATTTCGGTACCGACGGCGATGCGACGTCCGGCTTCCAGGAGTGAATCGAATCGATCGACCAAGGACAGCGATCCGCCGTCCTCGACCGCACCGACGGAGGTCTTCAGTTGCTGCAACGCTTCGGCCGCTTCGCGCACCAAGGCTTCATCGACCGTCCAGCCGGTTTCTTTGGCCAATTGCGCGTGCAGCAGCGTCGTTTGAATTTGCTCCAACCGGGCGCCTTGTTGATTGGCGATCCGTATTGAATCGCGAAATTGGCGGAGGGCTCGGCGAGTTCGCCCCTGGAGTGCCGAGGCGGCGGCGAGTTCGCGCAACGCGTGGGGCAGTTCATTGGTGTAGCGTTTGGCCAGTCGGACGGCTTGCTTGCAGGCCGAATGGAGTTCACGGAGTTGCTTCCGTCGGGTCGCATCGGTCTTGGCGGGTTCGGTTTCCAGCAGTCGCCGCAGCGCGGTGGCACGCCATGCGTAACAGGGGCTGACGTAGGCGTTGACGACCGAGGCGTCTTCGGCGATCTGGACCGCTTCGGTGAACGCCTTGACGGCTTCGGCATAGCCGTATTGGTAGTAGTGATAAACCCCGTAGGCGAGTTTGACTTCACAAATTCGCTGGGCGTCGTCGACCTTGCGTTTGAGCTCGATTTGCAGCACATCCAGAGGGATGTTTCCCAGTGCCGCGCGGGCCCAGACTTCGACGATGTTCCCGGTGCCTTGAAAGTCACTACGGCGAACCGCCGAGCGGTAATTGATGCGGGTTTGATCCAACGCTTCACGCAAGTTGCCTTGCCGATAGAGCGAGGCGGCGTATTGGTAGCGTGCGATGTGGACTTCCCAGTAGTCGCCGGTGCGTTCCAGAATCGCAACGGCCTGGCTGGCTTCGTGGATGCATTGCTCGTAGTTACTGAACGAGTAATGCAGGATGCTCATGAAGTTGCGCGATTGCCCTTGTCCCCAGACGTCGTGTAGCGCTTTGCGGATCTGCAGGGAACGTTCGGCATAATCGATGCCGCGTCGGTACCAACCCAACAGGGTCATCGCGGGGGCGTGTTCGCTGTAGGCGTGGGCCAGGCCGGCGGAGGGGCGATAACCCTCGCCACGATTCATGCCACGCAGATGCGCCCACAGCGTGTAGTACTTGTCTCGCGTGTACCAGTAACCGCGGGCGATATTGCTGTACAGCCGCAAACGGAGTTGTTCGGTGGCGTCGGGTGAACGGGTCCGTGAGCGGACCAGCCATGGTGCCGCGGTGTGCAGGGCTTGGACGGTGATTTCCCGCAGCAGGTTGGTGAACAATTCAAAGCGATTGCGGCAGACGGGTTGCCCCAAGCGGGTCAACGCAGATTCGAAGTACTCCACCGCTTGGACTTTGTCACCGCGTTTGAATGCCAATTCGCCCTGCCGCGTGGCGATGACCGCGTCGTCCATTTCCGTGGTGGCAGTTTTGGAGGCCGCGACCAACCACTGCTGGGCTTGGTCGTATTCTCCCTGCAACATCAGCACTTCGCTCATCATCGATTCGACTTGATGGCGTGTTGCCGAATCGGTGACGTGGAACGCGCGGGCGGCGATTTCGAGTTGTCGCCGTGCGCTGCCGAGGGAGAATTCCTGGCGTGCTTTGGAGGCGGCGTCTAAGGCATGCGGAAGTGCTTCGCGGTGCAGGCCCGCCGCGTCGAAGTGATAGGCCAGGTCATAGATTCGGTGCGGTTGGGTTTTGGCGAAGTATTGCCCGATCTGCCCGTGCATGCGTTGTTTGACATCGGGCTTCAGGTGCGCGAGCACGGCTTCGCGAATCTTGTCGTGGGCAAAGGCGTAGCTGCCGTCGGGTTTGCTCCAGAGCATGCGATGGCGACGGATGTCAGCCAGCAGTTCGAAGCTTTCCGACAGATCGATTTGAGACAGTTCGACGACGGCGTCGAGTGTGAATTCGCTGCCGATCACTGCCGCGGCATCCAGGAAATGCCTCGCCTTGGCCGGCAGGTTGTCCAGTCGCCCCGCCAGGACTTCGCCGGCCTCGGCGGTGGTCTGGAAATTTTCCAGACGCTCTCGGTCCAGCACCCAACCTTCTTTGTCGGAGACCAGCACCGAGGATTCGACCATGCCACGCAGGATCGCGGCGGCCATAAACGGACTGCCTTCGGCGAACTCCTGAATCACTTTGATCGCTTCGTCGGGAAGCCTGCCGGCCATCGATTCGCTCAACCGACGAACGCTATCGGCATCGAGCGGTCCCAAGTTCAGCACGTGGTCAAGTTGTGCGGCTTCGCGGACACGAGCCGTTTGTCCTTCGTCCGAACGTGCCGAAAGCAGCAGCAGTTGGAAGGGTGCGGCGGAGCGTGAGACGCGTTGCAGAATCCGAATGGATTGATCGTCCATCCACTGGCAATCATCCAACGAGATCATCACGGGGTAGTCGCCCGATCCCAGTTGGGTCAGCAGGGCAGCGAAGGCCGCCACGACGCGGCCTTGGCCGAGTTCGTCCGGACCGGAAAGTGTGCTGCCGGTCCATCCGAACACGCCCGCCAACGAAGGCATCGCCGTGATCACTTCTTCGCGGTAGTCCGACATCGTTTTTTCGAGACGCTCTCGGATGTCCGGATGGGAGACACAGTACTGCGCCACCTGGCCGACGACTTGCATCCACGGCGCGTTGGGTTCAGCGGCCGCTTGATGGATTGATTCACCCTGGAAGACGAGAAAGCCGTGACGCGTGGCCAGGCGTGTGATTTCCTGGTTCAGCCGGCTTTTGCCCATCCCCGAAACGCAGGCAATCAAGGTTTGGCGCCAGCTTCCCGCGGCGACTTCGGTCAGGTTTTCCTGTAACGTTTGCAGCTGTGTTTCACGACCGACGAATGCGGGGTCGACCAGATCGGAACGGGCGTCGGATCGACCGATCACCACCGGCGTGGCCGAAGCGCCGTCTTGGATCATCTTCAGGATCGCCGACGCATCGGCAAGCGCGGCGGCCGCCGATTGGTAACGCTCACGCGGCTCTTTCTGTGTCAACCGCTCGATCATCGAGACCAGTTGTGGCGGCGTGTCGCTGGGAAAGCGGTCGGTGTCCAGATCCGAAGTCGAGTGTTGCAGCAGGATGTCGCCGACGGTGGTCGCGTCGCACATCGGTTCGCCGGCGAGCGCCCAGTAGAGGATCAAACCCAGAGAGTAGAGGTCCGACGCCGGGCCGATATCATGGCGAATGATTCCCGCCAGTTCGGGCGAGGCGTAGCGCACCGTTTCGATCCCGATGGGACTGTCGCCGGCAGCCAGATTCGCGCGCCACACCGGTCCATAGCCGGCGAGAATCGCTTCGCCGGTTGGAGCCAGAATCACGTGGGACGGCCGCCAGTCGCGATGCACACAGCCCTGTTGGTGGATCGGAATCAGCGCCTGCAACAGGTCACACGCCAACCGCAACGTCGATTTGGGCGACATCGCTGATTGTGCGACCAGCCGAGACAAACTGATCCCATCACGGTAGCGGTAGACCAATCGAATGCGATCATCGTCGATGTCATAGGAGACCATCGAATTGTAGTTGTCGCACTCAATTTCGCTCAGCAGTCGGGCTTCGTTTTGAAACCGGATTTGCAGTCCTTCCTTGAACATCGCCGTCGGCAAATCGCGGATCACCAGGCGGCCTTCGCCCTGCAGGTCCTGGACAAGCCAGCAGTGCACTCCGGCCACATCCGGCAACTCCCGTAGAGTTTGGTAGCGGTAGGCGGTGGACTCGGGGGACTGCATCTGGATCGCTCAACGCGGCATCTGGACAGAATGATCTATCCAACAGTAGGTCTGCCCTGCCTTGCCGAAGCGTCATCATCGGTGAGGGTTTGCCCTCTCGCGTCGCTTTAAACGTGGGCGCTGCATTGAACGTGCTTTCGCAACCGCCATAGTGGGTGCTCGATTTCTCGATTTCACACACCACATGGGGGCAACAATGGCTGTGATCGAAACTGATAAAGAAATCAGTTGGGAAAAAGACTATGCGGATCGTATTAATCCCGAACTGATGAACACTCTGCTGCACCGCGCGGTGCCGGTACTGGCTTGGACGGGTTGGAAGATCACCCGGGTCGGTCCCGGGTTCTGCGAATCGGTGCTGCCGCTGGCGATCGAGACCACCAATCAACACGGCACACACCAAGCCGCCTTGATTTCACTCTCGGCGGATTATACCGGTGGCATGGCGTTGACGACGCTATTGACCGGCACGCCGTTGACCGGCATCCACCGCGGGCGTCCGGACGAATCGGCGTCGTTGTGGTTGGTCGGGATGGACGTCAAGTACGAAAATCCGAGCACCAGCCATTTGCGCGGCGTCAGCCGTGTCGATTCGAAAACCGCTCGGCGGATCCAGTCGCGCTACTTTTCCGGACGCGTCGTGTTGGCAACCATCAACGTCGAGTTCTGGTCCGAAGACGGCGAGCGTGTCGCCACCGCAGTGATGCGTTACTTCGCCCAAGCGACTCGGCGATTGCTTGAACATCGAAGCGGCGGCGAGCGATCGACGATGACCAAGTTGAACTTGAAAACATCGGCGCGAATCATCGCGGGGTTGCGGGCCATGGACCGTCCGGCCGGATCGACGACGATCTCCGATTCCCAGGGACGGCTGCTTCGAATCGACGCCTCGCATGACAAGGTCGCCGCGGGAACGCACGGCTTGTTGCAAGCGAAACGATTGCAAACGGTGTTGCCGCAACTGGCCGCGATGGTCGGGGCTCGCACCCGGCATTGCGACGAAGTGTTGCGCTCGATCCCGGGTATCGAACAGCTCGTGATGCTCGGCGCGGGGTTGGATATGCGGCCGTTGCGCCGCGCGGCGGAACTTTCCGGCGTGACGGTGTTTGAACTGGATCTGCCCGTCATGTTGGCCGAGCGACAACATGTCATCGAGCGGCTGGAAACGCAACTCGGCGGCGCCGCCGCGGCGCCGGAGCGACACCAGATCGCCGCGGACTTCCTGCGGGACGACGTGGGCGAGTTGTTGCAACGCCACTTTGCGTTTTCCGAGACCGCGTTGACGTTGTTTGTTTATGAAGGCTGTTCGATGTACTTCGACGAGCAGCAGAACCAACGTCTATTAAGGTCGATCCGGCGACGCATGAGACACCCCGAGAGTGTGTTGTGGATGGACTGCGTCACGCCGGCGGTCATCAATGAAGGAACCTGCGACCCGAATATTCACGAGTTCGTCGATCGAATGGAATTGATCGGAGAGCGTTTCGTGTACGGTCCGGCGGACCCCGAAGCGTTTCTTCGCAGTTGCGGTCTTGTCGGTTGCAGCAACGACACGGCGCAGGACTATCTCGGCAGCGACGATCCGACGCTCGGCGAGTACCGTTTCTTGACGGCCCGTCAGGATGTGCTGGATCTGAGCTGACGCGACGTGACGCTGCAACGCGTGTTCGGTGCGGAGCGGTGAAACGATTACTTGGCCCACGGATGGCACGGGCGTGAGTGTTGGTATTGGGCTTTAGCCGCCTAAGGTCGCTGCGTCGCAGCGACCGGGAATCGCCTAAAGGCTAAACACCAACGATTGCGGAATCCCTTGAGGCTTCAGCCCAAGCCATTCGGACCTGACCCTTTTCCGCGGCCTGCATCTAAACGTAGGCCAGAGCGTTAGACCGGACGGACGACGATCCGTGTGCCTTGTTTGGCGATCACTTTCACGCTCGTGCCGTTGTCCACGAAGTCGCCTTCGGTGACGACATCGACGCTGTAATCATCGACCATCATTTTTCCGCCCGGGCGCAGCGGGCTGGTGGCGGTTCCGACATCGCCCACCGAAACGCGTTGCCAGCCGGGCAGCAAGGCGGCGGCACCGGCGTCGGCACCGGCGTCGGCCGATTCACCCGGTCCCGCGTCGGCTCCGACCATGGCCATTTGGGGTTTCAGCGTCAGCCGTCCCAGCCCGGGGATGTCCCCGATGTAATTGGCCAGGATCAGCATGGCAATCATGAATCCGACGAAGGCGCCCAGGACCGTGGCCAAGTCCCAGCCCAGGCTGGCGAGTTCTTCCGTACTGCCGGGGACGAGGAATCGCCGCGAGGCCATCACCAGTGAGCCCAGCATCAATCCCAGTCCGCCCACGCCGGCGACGCCGAAACCGGGAATCACAAAGATCTCCATGCCGATGAAGATCAGGCCCAGGACAAACAGGGTGACTTCCAACCAGCCGGCGGTCCCGCCCAGAAACCGGCTCCAGAAAAACAGTCCAAAACACAGCAGCGACGTCAGTCCGCCGATGCCGATGCCGGGGGCACCCAGTTCGATCACGAGCGCGACCATGCCGATGACCAACAACAGAAAGGTCACGAAGCCCGAGTTGAGGATCATGATGGCGGTATCGACGCCGGTCCGCTCCATCACCGGGATCGGGGTTTTGACGCCCAACACATCGGCCAATTCGGATTCATTTTCGACCGTTTGGTCGGCCATGCCGAGCTCGACCGCGCGGGCGCCATTGACGGTGAAGAACATTTCCTTGCCGGCTTCGCGGATCGGTTTTCCTTTTTCCCACTCGTCGGCGTTTTCCATCGACTCCCATTCTTTGTCGCTGATGTATCGCACGGTGCCGTCGGTTTTGTGAACGGCGCGAAACACGACCATGTCCTTGTCGGTCATCTTTTCCGCCAGCGCCAGGGGGCGGCCGGTGGCGCGGGCGGTGTCGCGGACTTTCTGGGCCAGCACGCTGCGGCTTTTGGCTTCGGTGTATCGAAACGCCCCGTCGGCACCCATCACGATCTCACCGGCATCGCCCATGCGGGCCCCCGGCAGCATGATGATTTTGTCACAGGCCAGCGAGACCAGGGCGGCGCCGCTGATGGCGTCTTTTTGGATGAAGGCGACCGTCTCGACGTCCTTGGCGTCCAAGATCATGTCCATCAGTTCGAACGTCACGTAGACCAGCCCGCCGGGGCTGTGGATGTCCAGAATGATCACGTCGACGTCCGAATCGACCGCCTCGGCAAACTTGCGTTTCAGCAGTGCGCCGCTGAGCGGATTGATGTCTTCGTGCAGCGGAATGATCACCGCCGACCGCTCGGCCGGCTTGGCCGGCTTGGCGGCCTCGGCCGTCTCTCGATCGGCAGCGGCATCCTGGGCGGCCGAGGGGATCGGGGCTGGTACCGCACCGAGTACCAGCCCGATCGAGAGCAGCAGGGTCGAACATCGGACAGAGAAAGAGCTTGGGCGAACCATGGCGAAATTCAAACCAACGAGAGACAGAGGAAACCGAGTCTCTATTGTAGGCTCAAAACAGTCCGCCTAGTGGCACAACTTCGTCTCCGCCGGTCCGCCGGTGCGTTCAGGGGCTCGTTGTTCGAATCCGATCCCATCGGCGATCAGCCGTTTCGCGCCAGCGTACGGGCCTGTCGCACGACGAAAACGCATCGGGGCCCGTAGGCTCGCGCCAAACGGCTGATGCAATCAACAGCCCGTTCACTGCTGGTCTGTTTCGGGGGTTTCGACGGTCTCTTCAGGCTCCGTTTGGGTCTCGCCAGGGGCGATCGATTCGGGCTCTCCCGATCCGTCCAGTTCGCCGTCACCCTCCAGCTCGGTTTCGAAGTCGCCGAACGTTTCGGGGACTTCCAGGTCAAACTCGTCGCCGTTTTCCATCACCAGTTTGACGGTCACTTGCTGAGTTTGATTGTTGGTGCGATGGACCAGCTTGCCACGACCCTTGTCGCCTTCGATGGTGAACACCATCGCCGTGATCGTCTCGTCCTTGGTCGATTCCTTCATCGCCTCCCTCAAGCTCATCTCGCTGCTTTGGATCGTGCCAATCTTCTCCTTCAGGATCGGGTCATCGGCGTATTCCTCCACGGCCACTTGGGCGATCACGCCCGATGCCTGGTCCCAGGCGTAGAACATCAGGCCGCAGCAGAGCACGGTTCCGAATAGAAAAACGGCTGCGACGATGCCGAGCACCCACAACCAGGTCTTGCTGCTCTCAGCGGCCGGTCGGCCGAACTGGTCGGGGGCCGTTTCGAAGGGATTGTGTGGAGTTCGTGACATGGGCGGATTTGTCGTGCCGGAGTGCAAACGGGGTGAATTCCGTGACTCATTAGAACGCCCCCCAGGGTTGGCCGGAAGAGCCGGGACGGGGAGGGTTTGGCGGGCGTGGGGCAACCGGAGGGGTGTCCGCTGGCTTGATCAGCAGACACCGAGCCGGGGCTTGTGGGTGGGTTAAAGGCGAGGGGATTAGCCTGAGCAGCGAGCGACGGGTGCGATGCAGCCCCTTGTTGGCGGACGTGGGCGTCGGTCCATAGCGGCTTCGGTCCATCGGCCGGCTGGCGGCCCGGTGACGCTAGAAACGCAACGACCTGCAAAGCGGGGCGGCGGCCGTCGGGATCTCGGGGCAGCAGCGAGGTCGGGTCAACTTTCGTGTTCGGATCCCCGCGAAAGTCAGGCTTACGGGGTGACGAATTGACCCTTTCGTGGTAGAAGAGTTCGGTTATCGTATGTTCTCTGGGAGGTCGGCGGCACGTCATTGATTTGACCGTGGCGGCGTTCCGTCCAGGGGGGCACCGTAGAACAGAAGGAGCACGGTTCTCGCGGTAATCCGATCGAAAGATCGAGGTCGGTAATTGCTCAGAGGCGGTTGATACCACACTTGCAACTGGGCGCTGGCAGGATGGCGGAGTGAATGGTCGGGCGGTTCCTTGGAACCGTGGTGACCGGTTCGCAACGCCATCTCGGATGCGTTAGGTAGACGTAGACATTGTTGTTACATGAAGGCACGTCGCACTTGAAATGACACGTGCTTTCCCAGGTCCACTCGTTTGATTCACCTAGGGAGAATCTGATTTATGACCAAGTGCAAGTTGGAATACATCTGGTTGGATGGCTATCAGCCGACGCAAAGCTTGAGAAGCAAGACCAAGATTATTGAGAATTTCAGTGGAAATGTCGAAGACGCCCCGATGTGGTCGTTCGATGGTTCGTCCACCGAGCAAGCGCCCGGCGGAGCATCGGATTGCCTGCTGAAACCCGTCAAAATCGTCCCGGATCCGGGCCGCATGGGCACCGGATACTTGGTGATGTGTGAAGTGCTCAACGCCGATGGTACGCCGCACCGCACCAACGGCCGCGCGACGATTGACGATGACGACGGTGATTTCTGGTTCGGTTTCGAACAGGAATACACGCTCTGGGATCCCGGCACCAACCGGCCGCTCGGGTTCCCCGCCGAAGGCTATCCCGGACCCCAAGGACCGTATTACTGCAGCGTCGGCAACGGCAAAGCGGTGGGACGAGAAATCATCGAAGAGCATCTCGAGACGTGCTTGGAAGCCGGCTTGAACGTCGAAGGCATCAATGCCGAAGTGATGATGGGCCAATGGGAATTCCAAGTCTTCTCCAAGGGTGCCAAGGACGCGGGTGACCAAGTCTGGTTGGGCCGCTACATTCTGGATCGAGTTGCGGAAAGCCACGGCGTCGGCATCAATTACCACTGCAAACCGGTCCCCGGCGACTGGAACGGCAGTGGGATGCACGCCAACTTCTCCAACACGACGCTGCGAACCTGTGGCAGCCAAGAGGTTTACGAAGCGATTTGTCAGGCCTTTGAGCCGCGGATCAAGGAGCACATCGACGTCTACGGTGCCGACAACGAACAACGTTTGACCGGTCTGCACGAAACGCAATCGATCGACAAGTTCAGCTACGGCGTCTCCGACCGTGGTGCGTCCATCCGAATCCCGATCGGAACCGTCGAAAACGGTTGGAAGGGTTGGTTGGAAGATCGACGTCCCGCCTCCAACGCCGACCCGTACATGGTCGCCAGCGCGATCATCGCGACCGTGAAAACGGCAGGGGTTCCCGCCTAGCGGGTCAAGCCCCGGGTTCCCACCCGTGGATGAAACGATACAGAACCCGGCAGCGGATCATCCGCTGCCGGGTTTTCTTATTAGGAAGTGGGGTAAGCATCTTGCTTGCCATCCTCGCCGGCCCCGCCGGCAGCCTAGGGATTCGGCTAGCAGGCGGGAGCAGCCGTTGGTGTCCAGGTTTGAGCCGCCCATACACGCTGCGGAGCAGCGACCGAGGATCGGCTCAAGCCTGGACACCAACGGGTCGCGAACCTGGTGCCAGACGATCCGTCCGACGGACCAATGGATCGGCCCCGTGGTCCAGATACAATGGTTGCTCCCCGCCCTCCTATCGTCACACCCTTTCTCGCTGCTTCCCACCACGGACCGACTCGATGATTTCGTCTGGCCCTCGTGTTTTCTCCGTCTGCGAACCCTTTGCTTCGTTGGCGTGTTCTCTCCTGCTGGTTCTTTCAGCCGCCATCACCCTGGCTGGCTCTCCCGCCGCGGCGGCCGATGATCCGCTGCAGCTTCGCGACGGCGATCGGGTGGTCTTGATCGGCGACGGTCTGATCGAGCAAGAACAGTACTTCGGCTGGGTCGAAGTGATGCTGACCACCGCCTTCCCCGATGCCGATGTCACCTATCGCAATCTCGGTTGGAACGGCGACACCCCGGCGGGTGATTCGCGATTCGGACTCAGTCTGCTTCAGGCCGGCCGCGAACCAGAGGGTGAAGGCTGGCGGCAATTGCAAAAGCAACTCGAAATGACCCGGCCGACGGTTGCCGTGCTGGGCTACGGGATGGCAAACGCACTGCAGGCTTCGACTCAAACGACGGACATCGAAAAGTATGATTCGATCATCAAATTCATGAAAGACCTGCAGCGATTGGCCGACACGATCCGGCAGATCAATCCTGATTGCCGCTTCGTGTTCCTCTCCCCGATCTCACCCGTCGGGCCCTCCGTGTTGACCCCTGAAATGGCTGCGGCGTACGCAGAACTGATCGAACATTTCTGTGCCAAGACCGGTGGTCAGTTTGTCGATCTGACCGGCGTCGCCACCACGGCAAGCCAGCGCAAGGATCCCGTTCACCTAAACAGTGACGGCTACAAAGCCGTGGCGGTTGCGATCGGAACCTCGCTGGGCATCGATCGCGGTGTCTGGAAAGACAGCCCGCAAACCGAACCGCTGAGGAGTGTGATCCTGGAGAAAAATCGGCTTTGGTTCCACCGTTCGCGGCCGGCCAACATGGCGTACGTGTTCGGATTTCGAAAACATGAACAAGGCCAAAACGCCGTCGAGATTCCCCAGTTTGATCCGTTGATCGAACAGGAGGAAGCCAAAATTGCGTCGCTGCGGCAGTTGAAAGCGAGCGGTGTGGAAGAGCCCGCGCCACGGTTGGAATCCAAGTACGCGGAGTTCACGCCGCAGCCGACGCCCGACTTTGTCGTCGCAGAGGGTTTGGAGGTCTCGTTGTGGGCCGAAAACCCGATGTTGAACAAACCGATTCACATGAACTTTGATCCGCAAGGTCGTTTGTGGGTCGCCAGCAGCGAAGCCTATCCGATGATCGAAGTCGGTCAGGCCATGCCCGACAAGATTTTGGTCTTGGAAGATTCCGATCACGACGGCAAGGCGGACAAGTCGACCGTGTTCGCCGACGGGTTGTTGATTCCCACCGGTGTGGCGCCCGGTGACGGCGGGGTTTATGTCGCCCAAAGCACCGATTTGCTGTTTCTCGAGGACACCGACGGGGACGGCAAGGCCGATCGCCGCGAGCGGGTGCTCAGCGGATTCGGTACCGAAGACACCCACCATAATCTGCACACGCTGCTGTTTGGTCCCGACGGCCGGTTGTACATGAACCAATCGGTGTACACCCGGACGGACGCCGAAACGCCCTACGGCGTGGTGCGGCTGAAAGCCGGTGGCGGATTTCGATTCGATACCAAAAACCGGCGGATGGACATCTTCTTCCGCGGTCTGTGGAACCCCTGGGGGCATCAGTTCGATGCACACGGCAATTCCTTCATGACCGACGGGGCGGGTTTCGCAGGCATCGCCTATGTCTTTCCCGGTGCGACCTTCAATCCTACCCCCGGCGCACGACGCCAGTTGGATCTGATCAGCCCCGGCAACTATCCCAAGTTCTGTGGCGGGGAGATTGTTCAAGGCGAAAGCTTTCCCGAAGACTGGCAAGGATCCTTCGTCACCTGTGATTTTCGCGCCAATCGCGTAACGCGGTTCTCGCTGTCGGAAACCGATGCGGGATTTGTGACGACGCAGCAGGCCGATTTGATCCGCACCAGCGCCAGCACGTTTCGCCCGATCGATATCAAACAAGGTCCCGACGGGGCGCTGTACATCGCCGACTGGTCCAACCCGATCATCAATCACGGCGAAGTCGATTTCCGGGATCCGCGACGCGATCGCTGGCACGGTCGGATTTGGCGTGTCACGGCCAAGGGCCGACCGCTGCGCCGGCCCGTTGACTTGACCAGCCAGTCGATCGAATCGTTGATCACCAATCTTTACTCTGGCGATCGTTATCTGGCCGATCAAGCGCGTCGTGTTTTGATCGAGCGCGGCGACGACACCGCGGCCAAGTTGAATCGGGTGTGGAGTTCGGCCACAACATCCGAAGATCGATTGGCTGCCGTGCGTCTCTCGGCGTCGGTCGGCAAGCCGGATGTCGCGTGGTTGCAGACGTTGCTGGGCGATTCAGCAGGCTCCGTCCGCGCCGCCGCGACGCGGATGTTGGCCGACTGGTCCGATCCGACCGACCCGACCGCAAGCATCCAACGTGCACAAGCGATGGAATGGTTTGCCGCGCGGATCGTTGACTCGCACCCGCGCGTTCGGCTGGAAGCGGTGCGTGGTTTGGCAAAACTGGGCGACGTCGACGCGATCCGACTTTCGCTGCGGGCGCTCGATCATCCGGTTGACCGATTCATCGATCACGCCTTGTTCTTGAACGTCGACGAAAACTCGGCCGCCCTGATCAAGGACCTTCGCAAACCGAGGTGGAGCACGGCGGAGAACCAAAAGCAGCTCGAGTATGTTCTGACCAGCGTCGAGCCGGCCAAGGCGACTGAGTTTCTGGGCACCTTTCTCGCCAACCACCCCATCCCGCGCGACGGTGGCGGGCCATGGATTAATCTGATCGCCAAAGCGGGCAGCCCCAAAGAACTGGGGATCCTGTATCGGCAAGCGATCGGCGACCAGTTGGAACCCGCCGCGACTGCCAAAGCGTTCGGAGCACTCCAGGATGCCAAACGATTGCGGCGTCTGAAACCGGAACTGGTCGGCCAGCCGGCCGACGAGTTGAAACCGTTGTTGTCGAGTTCGGATTCGCAGGTCCAGGCCGCGGCGATCGAGCTGAGTGGTGCCTGGCAGCTTCGCAAACTGATCCCCACGTTGGCCGATCTCGCCGCCGACGGGCAACTCGATTCCGCCACACGCGTCAAAGCCATCGCGGCGCTGCGATCTTGTGGCGGACAGGCGGCGGCCGAGGCGTTGCTGTCGCTGGTTCGCGAGGATGCATCGCCGGCGATCAAGTCGTCGTTGGTTGGGGCACTCGCCGGCACCGACCCGCAGCTGGCCGTTCAGCCTTTCTATGACACGTTGGCCGGCATCGAAGACGAACAAGCGGCGCTCGCACTTTGGCGAGCGATGTTGTCGGCCGAAGAGGGTGAAGCGTTGCTGACGGGGTCGTTGCCGACCGAGGGTCTTTCGGAAGTCGCCGCCCGCGCCGGGGTGCGTGCGGCCGGGGAAAGTGGTCGCAACGCGCAATCCTTGATCGACGCGTTGATGCCGATGAGCGGGTTGACGATGACTGCGGACAAATGGTCACCCGAGCGCGGCGCGGAACTGCGAAAACTGGTGACGCTCCAGGGCGACCCCGCGCGCGGCGAAATGATTTACCGCCGCAGCAGTCTGCAGTGCGCCACCTGCCACGCGATCGGCGGTGTGGGAGGCAAAGTGGGACCGGACATGACCAGCTTGGGCGCCAGCGCTCCGGTCGATTACATCATCGAGTCGCTGTTCGACCCGAACGCCAAGATCAAAGAAAACTACCACGCGGTGACCGTGTTGACCGAAGAGGGTCAGGTGTATTCCGGGATCGAATCGGGCAGCACCGAGGAAGAGATGGTGCTTCGTGATGCGTCGAACAAACTGGTGCGAATTCCCGAGGCGGAAATCGTTCAAGTCAAACCCGGCAAGTCGCTGATGCCGGCCGGGTTGCTCGATCGCGTTTCGCAACAAGATCAATTGGATTTGATCAGCTTCATGACCCGGCTCGGAAAACCCGGCGAGTACGACGCCAGCCGTCAGACCGTCGCCCGCGTCTTGGAAGTATTCGCCGGGTCGCACCGCATCGAACAGCAGGGCAACGAGGCGATCGTTTCCGGCGAACCGATCAAGGGTTGGAAGCCGCTGCAGGCCCGCGTGAGCGGGAAGATCGAGAAAGCGGCGTTGCAAGCACTCACCGCCCAACCCAGGCACACGTCGCTGGTCAATCTCTACCTGCGGACTCAAATCGAGGTCGGCTCGGACACGGCCGCCACCTTTTCGATCGACAACCTCGATCGGGCGAACGTCTGGATCGACGGTCAGCCGGCGGGGACGATTGCCGATCCGATCAAGCTTTCGCCGGGCAAGCACACCCTGTTGTTGCAAATCGACGGCAGGGGCTTGCCCGAATCGATCACGATTCGCAGCGAGCAGGTGACGTTCGTCAGCGAGTGATGTGCGAGTCGTTAGTGTGCAGGCTTTAGCCCAA
>NZ_JANZKV010000160.1 GCF_025060895.1 Stieleria sedimenti
GGTGCTTCGTGCCCTCCGCCGGCCCCCGTGTCGGCGGAGGGGCATTTGAACCGAGCGTTTGTCCTCGCTCTCCCCATTCGGACATCGCAGCAATGCCTCGAAAAACCTGGGTCCTGAGCGATGAGCCACTAAAATCCACGAAGAACCCCTCGAGGGAGAGAATCTAAATCGTCACCACGCCCAACCGCCGCAACCAATCGGCGCATAGATCGGGCCATTGTTTCGCCCCTGGCAACTGCTGCGCCAGACCCAGTCCATGCCGGCCTTCGGGGAACACATGCAATTCAGCCGCAACGCCGTTGCGGACACATGCCAGGTAATAATCCAGACTGTTCTGGACCGGAACCGCCGTGTCTTCACCGGTGTGGAACAGAAACGCCGGCGGTGTGTTCTCGGTCACCTGTTTCTCGTTCGACAGCGATTCCAGCAACGCCGCGTCTGGCTCCGCGCCGATCAGGTTTCGTTGGCTGCCCTTGTGGGTGTAGGGTTGGCCAAACGCGATCACCGGGTAGCACAGGATGCTGAAATCCGGTCGCGACGAAACGCGTGCGATCGGGTCTTCCGCTGCGGGATCGGCGTCTGCGAAATGGGTTGAGACCGTCGAACACAGGTGGCCACCGGCGGAAAATCCGATCACGCCGATCCGTTGCGGATCGATGTTCCACTCCTTGGCGCGGGCCCGCAAGGTTTGAATGGCCCGCTGTGCGTCCATCATCGGCGCGGGGTGTCCGTAGCCTTTGCCCGCATTGCCTTTGCCCCGCAACCGGTAAGTGCAAATTGCCGAGCTTACGCCCAAGGACTTGAACCATTCTGCGAATTGATAGCCCTCGTGATCCATCGCGTGCCCGCCGTATCCGCCGCCGGGCAAAATCACCACCGCCGCGGTCGGCGCATCCGACTCGACTCGCGTCACGATCAATTGCGGAACGTCGCCTTCACCGCGGAGCGTGGTGCCCGGCGGCAAGTCCGGCCACAGCGATTCGGTCGTCGAGCCCGCCGGCGGTGCTCCGTTGCAGACAGAGACCGCGATCGAAAGGAATGCCAGGCAACAAAGTCGAAGTCCAACGTTCATGAAAGGAATACCAAAGTGGGAAAGAGTTGCAAGTTTGTCATGGTGCACGTGATGCGAAACACAGTTTACACCCCGCAACGCCCACCGCGCCATCAGAACCACTCGCGGGCGATCATCGCTTCCCAAATTCAGGTCGGCGGCGTGCCAATCCAAAGCTTGGAGTCTTTATGGACGACTTTCAGGGCCGGAGGGCCGGTACAGTGTCTGCCGGTGGTGTCAGCCACCGGAAATGGATTCCCGGGTTATGCCCAAGGCCCAGCGGGCCGACACAATCTTCGGGCGTCCATCGCTCCGAAGGACCGACTGTGCCGGCCTTTCGGGCCTTCGTGGTTCAATGCATTCGATACCGGTGGCTTACACCCAATGCCACTTACTTTGGCTCTAAAGGTGTTAGCGGAACGGCGCGAGCCGTCCGGTCGCGCTTCAAAAACACCGTGAAAGACCGGAGGGCTCGCGCCCTACCGCTGACAAAAACACCCCGTTTGGCGTCAAAGGAGATGGCATGGGGCATACCACCGGCACGCACTGTGTCAGCCCCTCGGGCTTCGTCGCGGATGTCCAGCGAAAATGTCAGCGCCTTGGGAGCGAGATACCCACGACGTTTCCGGACGAGTACATTGGCAACGAACGGCGACGGCTCAAATTGTCGTCGTGACCGGACGCGCGAACCAATCGGTGCACCGCTGTTCGTCTTCTACCATCCTTGGTTTTCGTATCACGATCTTCCGAATGTTTGCCGAAAGACGCCAACTGCAAAACGATGAGTCCCAGCGCGGCGTGGGAGCCTTGATCGCAGTCATCTCGCTTGCTGTCGGTTGGGTCTTGGGGATACTTAGCGTCCAGCCTGGTGACGAGAATCATCTAGATGGGGCGAAGACTCTTTCGGGATACATTGAACCATTGCAGGACCCACGCGAGCGTGAACTTATCCGAAAGTTGGAGATCGGCGACGATCTATCGACAAACGTCGATTTGCGAATGCTCGCCGACGAGGTGATCTCTCCCGGTGACAAACACTTCCAGATGATCTACGATTTTTATGCGACAGACCCTCTCAACCTCCCAGAAGACGGCGGTGAATGGGAGATTTTATACTTCGATTTGCGGACTCAAGAATATGAGGGCGTACGAGACTACTACATCATCACTCGTGACTGCGAGGTACTTGCAGTGGGTGAAGGTGAATCGGTAACAATCTGAGTCGTTTATCGAATCATGCGATACACCACAAGCCAAAGCTCAGGAACATCATGAACCGATTCTCCCTTTTTGCGTTTGTCGCCCTCCTCGCACTCGGTTGTGAAAAGGCTGATTTCAGGAACGGTTATCGCCCTGGCGAACTTGAAGTGATCGGCGATGCCATGGTTTACCACCTAGCTGATGGCGTCATGATTGAGGAAAGCAGGAATGGGAGCAAGGTTTATTACTTGATCGAGTCCACCGTGGCGGACTATGAGCTAACCGCCGAGGGCTTGGAGATTGAACTCGAAGGCGAGAAGGCCGGAACCTATTCGACCACCCCGGCGCCGGAAGGTGACGTTGCCGCTTGGATCACGTTAGTCGCTGGGGACGGCCCAGAGTTGACGAGGTTTCACGTTGATGCGGCGACACTTGCAGAGTTGACTCAAAATCTTGCCGCCGAGATGACAGTTCGGGATGTCTACAGTCTTAAACAATAGATGCCAAACAGTCCGTTCCGCACGGCGCCACGGGCTTGAATTTTCTGGCCGCAGGTCGTCAGCGTTTTGGTGCGGCCGTTGTTTTGACCTCTTATGACCAGTTGATTGATCCACAGGCGTATGACTCCCTCGTCACTCGCGTCGTGAGGTTCGAGTGAGTTCTTCTTTGGCGCAAAGACGAATCCGCCTCTGCTCGCGGCGCGGCACCCTAAACCCAAACGTTGATGCAGCACGACGCCGCTAGCGAACGTTCTGACGAACTGGCAGCGTCAAGTAGAAGGACGCACCGCCCAAGACGGATGCGCCGGCAACCAGTCGGCCGGCGTGCCCTTCGACGATCCGACGGGCCGTGGCCAGACCCAGGCCGGTTCCGATGGTTTTGGTCGTGTAAAAGGGCTCAAAAACCTTTTCCTGATCCGCCGCGGGGATGCCCGGGCCGTTGTCGCTGATGACCATGGTGATCGCCGAACGCCCGCCCAATTGAGCCGGTTGGTAAGAAACATCGACTAGCGTGGTCGAAGGGCCAGATTCGGCCGCGTTACTAAAGATTACTTTCAAGGTTCGCCAGATCGCGTCACGGTCCATTTCGCAATCCAACTCCATTCCTCGCACCAGATGCTGCAGCTTCAGTCGATCGTCAAAGGGGGAAAGGGATGCCCAAGCCTCCTCGACCACGTGGTCCAACCGGCCGACCGATAACGACAGTTGGATCGGCTCGGCATAGTGTTGTACCTCTTGGTACAATCCGACCAGGCGTCGTTGGGCGAGTTCGATGCGGTCGAGCAACTTCGTCGCCTCGGCGTCTTGCTTGATCGAATATCGCAGCAAATCGATAAAACCTTGGGCGCGATGGAGCGAGTTTCGGCCCTTGTGGCTCAATCCCTTCATCGCTTCACCGATCGCCGCCAGCCGCGTCGATTCGACCAGTTTGTTTTCCATCAGCTTGCGATCGGTGATCGTCAGGTGGGCCGTCACCGCTTTGTCGGGATCGTTTTTCAACGGTGAAACATGCAGCATGAACCAACGTTGCTGTGTCGGCGAATGGCATGGGTACTCGAGCGTGAACACCTGTCGCTTGCCGTGGAGCACATCGCTGGTTCCCTGGAAGGCCTGTTCGGCGTAAAACACGTCAGGCCCTTGAGTCGATCGGCAGACATCCAGATAGTTTGCCCCGACACCGGTTGCCGCGGGCCGGCCACCGTTTTGCAGCGCAAAATCGTCCCAAGCCTGGTTCGTCAGTGCAATCGCCCCCGTTGAGTCAATCACCGCCAACGACACCGTCAGCGAATCGAGTACTTTTGCCGCCAAGTCCAGGCTGGGATGGATCTGCGTAGAACCATTCAACGCGTTGGTAACTGCCATTGGATGCTCATGGGACAGTAGTTTGTTTCCAGCGAAACTGGAGACGGTTGATTATAGCGCTCTTTGATGCGCGGCAACGCACAAATCTTCTGTTTAATGTGCGAGATAGGCACCCACTTCCGTCTCAGGCCAGCGACGGAGGTGCGTGCACGTCGCATACCAAGCATGCGCGAATTGGTTTGTTTGGACTTAGGCCCGTACGGTGGCCGGTGCACTGAGTGTTGTTTCGACGATTCGAAACTTCATGCCGCGGATGGCCGCACCGCCGTTGTGAAAGCAAAGCCCTTGGTACTGAATGCCATCCAGATCGACATGGGTGTGTCCGAAGTAGACATCTGTCACGCCATCGTCCAGCCCATGGCCGATTCGTTCGACGTACGCGTTGATCCGCCGCAGCACTTTCATTTCTCGAATCGAGAGCACCACCAATCGATGCAGCCGCGCGTGAATCGCCATGTCATAGGCCACGTGCCACAATCCGGTCTTTTTCTTCTTCCGCTCGAATTTCTGCCGCCGCGAATCCAATCGCGCGTGGTCGAGCGGTCCGTCGGCGACGTCGCCGTGCAAAAACAGGCAGTTGTCCAGACGGGCGAAGTAGCGATGCCGCGTGAAATTTGGATGCCGCGATGCCAAAGCATCTAACTGCTCGACGAATTCAGGGCGTGAATCATGGTTGCCCAGGATGTAGTGGTACTCGCAATCGGCATTTTGCTCCAACAGGTCTTCGATCCACTCGACGGCCTTTTCCACCGACCGCTCATCGCTCTCGTGGGTGCTCCATTTGAAATCAAAGATGTCGCCTCCCAAAACCACCGTGTGCGTCTGACGAACTCTGTCGCGCAGCTCCGGCAGAATCAGCTCTCCGGTCGACCGATTGGAGAACAGATGCAGATCCGAGACGAAATAAGCGTTTGTCGTTTCCGATTCACTCATCATGCTGTTCTGACTCCCTTTAAGCGCACGTTGCGGTAACGCTGTGAAGCATTGGTTAGCGGTCGGGCGCGAGCCCTCCGGTGTGTTGGAAAAGATGAAGAACCGGAGAGCTCGCGCCCTGCCGCTAGAACCTCAAGAAACACATGGGAAAAATGCTTCACCGCGTTGACTCTGCGGGTTGCGAACATTTCACGTCACTCCACCTCTCGATGCCGGACATCTAGGGTCAGCGGCCATCCCGGGATTTGCTGCTGATCCGGTTTGCGGTCCGAATCCAGCGTGTGTAATTGTAACGTGATCCGGCTGTGGGGTTTGTCGAACAGGACCATTCCATAGCCTTGCTTGCCCGGCGCGGTGGCGGCAACGGTCAGCTTGTTGCCGAAGCGGTCGTGGTGGTTCCCGGAGCCTTCGATCCCAGGAATCTCCCGGCCTTGGGCCGGCTCGCTCGGCCCCCAGCGACGGTTCTGCTCGGAGGCAAACGCGGGCACCGAAAACGACCACGGACCATCCCCCCAGTCATCAATTCCTAATTGCGCCAGAGTTCCAAAGTGGATGTCGCCGGAAAGCATCACGGCCTGCGATGGCGCGATCGCACGCAACGCCCGGTCTCGAGCCGATTGCGGCCAGCCATTGGAATCCATGTCGCCGAAGCGTGTGTCGTAGTTTGCGATGTTGACCAGCGGCGACTGATTCAGGACGGCGGCCAACTGTTTGCGTTGCTCGACCCGGCGGGCCCAGTCGCGGACAAATTCTTCCTGGACTTTACCGAGCAATTGCAGGTCAGGCCGGTCCAGCTTAGCCGCGTCGAAGGCGGGATCCATGATGACTTCCAGGGTCCGATTGGGGGCGTCGGATTCGGGATCCTCGATGGCCGCCGAAAGCACCTCGCTCGGCGGAGATTTGAATTTTCGATCTTCAAGTATCGCCAATGAGACTCCGCCGTAGTCGAGTGACGTGAAGTACGCGTTGATGCCATCTCCCCAAGGTCCGGGCGATGCGGGGTCGGGTAGATGGGCGGTTTGAGTCAGCTCGGCCGCATTGACCCACATCGGATCCGCCGGATAGCCGCCCGCGGTGCGGTCGCCCGTCATCCGACGCCCACCGTTGCCCCACAAATCATTGGCATACACGTCGTGATCATCGGTGATCATGATCGACGGGCGGTCTTTCAGCAGATCGCGAAAGATCAGTCCGAACTTTCGCCACTTGGCCAGGTAATTGGCCATGCCGGCGGGGACTTCGGATTCGTCTTGAGGCGTGATCACTTCGCCGCCCGCGTTGCTTTCATAGATTTGGTCCCCGGCAAAGAACACCAGGTCGGGGTCTTGCCCGATCATTTGGGCGACGGCTTCGGTGTACGGAAAAAATTTGTCGTTGACGCAGGCCACGACCATCAATTTGAAAACCGGCTGGTCCGTCGGTTCCTTTCGAATCACGCCCTGCCATTGGCTCTGTCCGCTGACGACGCGATACGGCATGCTCTGTGTTGCATCCCAATCGTCCAACCGGAACGTTGCCATCGCAGTGAGCGGATCAACGCGTGCCTCCGCTTCGGTCGACCACTGATGCTCGCGATAAAGTTGCAATCGTACGGTCGCATCGCTGGGATGGAGCGGATCTGCGTCGGTGTGGGCGGTCAATTTGACGGTGCGGTTGCTCAATCCGTACTGGGTCCAAAGGACCGCCGGCGTCTGATCGTCCGCGTTGGGCAAACGCGTGACCGTCACGAAATAGGCGCCGTGTCGTTTGCCGTCGGGCGTGACCAGCCAAGTCGACAATTCGCACGGTCCGGCCGGCAGTTCCAATTCGAACTCGGCCGACGTCGTCGTTCGGGGATCCTCGATCGGCCGTTCCATCGTTCGGCCAGCGATCTCGATCCCGGCCGCGGTGGAATCGATCGGTTGCTCCAGGTAATCCGGCCAGCGCGAAAGTGAAAACCGATAGTTGCCGGCCTCGGCCACTTCGATCCACCAGGGACCATTGGCGATCATCCGCTTGACGACATGGGCGTGTGCCCACGGCGGGTTTCCACCGGGCATCACCCATTCCTGGCTGGTCAAATGCGTCGGATTCTCCCGCTCGGACCCGATCAAGATGCGAGTCGGTTGCATGCCCGCCTTGATTGAATCGAACCAGTCGAGGTGGGCCTGGTTGAGTTTTGCGAAGACGTCCGAATAGTCCTCGGCAACATTGTTTCGCTGTGTGGGGTCGTTCTGCATGTCATACAGTTCACGGCCTTCGACGAGATGCCATCGCTGGGTCATCGCGACGCCGATCTCCCACGGATCGCCCGGTTTGACGTAGCCGTTTCCGCCATGCATCTGGCTATGCAGCACGCGGTCCGGCCAATCGGGGTTGGGATCGGTGATCAGTGGCACCAAGGAGCGTCCATCGAGTGCGGGCCAATCGGCTGGACGTTTCAGACCGCACAGGTCGATCAGGGTGGGCGTCAGATCCAGGTGTGCCGACAGCGTGTCGATCCCTCGTGGCGAGCCGAGATTGCCCTTCGGCCAGCGAAGGAACAACGGCACGTGATGGCCGCCATCGTAGGCGGAACTTTTTCCGCCACGCCGGCCGGCATTCTCGCGGGCGTCGACGGGCCAGCCGGTGATACGCCCTCCCTTGCCAAAAATCGTTCCGGCCGAGGTGCCGTTGTCGGTCAAGAAAATCAGCACGGTGTTGTCGGCGAGTTGCTCGGTCTCCATCCAGCCAAGCAGCCGCCCCAGGTTCCAATCGAAGTTCGCGACCATCCCTTTGAATGCCGCTTGGGTTACCGGCAGACCTGCATCCAGAAAGGGCCGTTTCCATTTGTCTGCGACCAGGTAAGGACCGTGCGGCGCGTTGGTTGCCAGATAGACGAAGAACGGTTTATTGCCGCCGGCATCGCGAGCGGCTTCGCTCATGAAGCTCATCGCTTCGTCAAACCAGACGTCCGTGCAATAACCGTCGAATTGCTTCCAGCGATCTCCGACCAGATACGTGTCGTCGAAGTAGTCGTTTGTCCAATAGTCAGAGATTTGAGTCAACCCGCCGCAACGGTGCCAAACCGATCGATCGAACCCGCAATCCATGGGACGTGACGGGGCACAATCCCCGAGGTGCCATTTGCCGAACATCCCCGTCGCGTAACCGTTTTGCGAAAACAGTTCCGCCAACGTTTTTTCACGCGGGTGCAGCGCCGTCAGACCGGACGAGGTGCGATACGCGCCGGTGCGAGCCGGATAGCGACCGGTCATCAAGGCCGCACGCGTGGGCGTGCAATACGGCGAGACATGGAAATTGGTGAATCGAATGGATTGCGCGTGAAGCGCATCCAAGTGCGGCGTCTTGAGATGCGGGTCGCCGTGGCACGACATGTCGCCATAACCTTGATCGTCCGTCATGATCACCACGACGTTCGGGCGAGTTCCGGCATCAGCACCGCGCGCGGACTGAGTCAGAACGGTCGCCATCAAGATCACGCATGCAGACGCAAACCCGATGCCAATCCGCACGGGGACCGCGTGATCGAAAACCAGACCATTGGCCGCGGGATGCCGAAACGAAGAGAAGAACATGATGGCACTTAAGAGGTCTCGAAGAGATGACGGCAGTGTATTCAAATCCACTGCACTATAACAAAGTTGCTCGGCGAACGAGCTTTCCTCCCGTAGTCCAACCAGCGCGACCACGTCGGTCGCGATCCTCGCGTTGACTTCCCCCCGGAATGAGTAAGACAAGTTGTGATGGTGCGTGACCGGTTGTTGCTGAAGGTTTAAACAAACAGAATGAACCACTCAATTGCCGGCTGTGATTTTGATAAAACCTGGCACCGGCGGGGGACAAACAAGGTATGATCACGGCTTCGGCGCGATCACGTTTCGGTGACGGGAACCGCTTCCCCTACGCCGTTCCAAAGCGGTCACTTTTATTCGGAACAAATCGATCCGAGACAGGAGTTCGGGGTGGTAAATTCAGCTGAGTTGATGAATCGACACGGCGGTATCAAGTTACTGTGCATCGACGACGACGTCCTTGGGCTCAAGTCGCTGACCGTGCTGATGCAAACCCTAGGCTATCAAATTGATTGTGCCGAAAGCGCGGCGACCGGTTTGGAAATGGTCCGCAACGGAGACTACAACCTGGTCATCACGGACATGAACATGCCCGAGATGAATGGTCTGCTTCTGACTCAAGAGATTAAAAAGATCGTACCGAAAACACCCGTCATCGTGATCACCGGAAGCATCGACATGGGCAGCCGTGAGCTGGCGTCGGGTGTCGGCCCTGACTGCGTGCTCGTCAAGCCGCTCGATCTGCACGAATTCACTGATCACTTGAATCGCTTGCTGCAGGGTGAAGCGTCACCCGACAAGGACTGAACGGTTCAGCCCACTGGCCCACCCCCTCTGCGACCGCCACCGATCGCACCGGCGGGACAAAACGACCGCATTTCTGCTAGGATGCTCCGTCCCCCTCTTCGACAGCTCCGACGCTTGATGAGACTGCTTTGATGAATGGTTTTCCGGGATCCGCGACGTTCGTGATCCCCACAATGGACGAACAAGACACTGTGGGCACGTTGGTCGATCAGATCGGCGAGGCCTGCGGCGGCATCGATTTGCCCCATGACGTGCTGTTGATCGACGACGGTTCCACCGATCAAACGTGGTCCCGGATCGAAGCGCTTGCGGCCCAGCACGACCACGTCCGCGGCATCCGGTTCCGACGAAACTTCGGCAAAGCGGCGGCGCTCTCGGCCGGGTTTGCCCAGGCTACCGGCGACGTCGTGTTCACGATGGACGCCGATCTGCAAGATGATCCGGTGGAGATCCCCGCGTTCATCGCCAAGCTGAACGAGGGTTTTGACGTCGTCAGCGGCTGGAAACAGAAACGCAAAGACGCACTCGACAAAACACTGCCCAGCAAGGTCTTCAATTGGCTGGTCAGCCGGATGACCGGCGTGCACCTGCACGACCACAATTGCGGGTTCAAAGCGTACCGCGGTCCGGTGACCAAAGACGTCACGTTGTACGGCGAGCGACACCGTTTCGTTCCCGTCTTGGCCGCCGCCCGGGGCTGGCGCGTTGCCGAAATCCCCGTCGTTCATCATGCCCGCCAATTCGGCCGATCCAAGTACGGCGTCTCGCGACTGGCCAAAGGGTTCCTGGACCTGCTGTCCATCTTTTTCTTGACGACGTTCGGCAAGCGGCCCTTCCATTTCGTCGGGGCGATCGGGTTGCTGTTCTTTTTGACCGGTGGCTTCGGGCTCGTTTACCTGTCCGCGATGTGGGTGATCTCGCGACAGTTGGAATCGATGAGAGATGTCGATCTGCATGCCTCGGCGCTGTTTTACTATTGCATCACCGCGCTGCTGCTGGGGGCACAGATGTTCCTGGCCGGGCTGTTGGCCGAGTTGATCGTTTCCTTATCCGAACAGTCCAAGCACCCCTACAGTATCCTGCAAGACACCGACGCGACTGCGGCATCGACGGACGGAGGTCAATGATGAAAGATGCGAGCGAAAAGGGGATTCCGATCGCCGGCGTCTACACGCTGTTGATCGTGATCGCGCTCTCTGTCGTCTCGGGCCGCATCGCCTCGGTCATCAGCCGGGAAGGTGACACGCCGTTCTTGAGCGCCAACGATCGATCCCGCTGGTGTACGATTGCCGCGTTGGTCGAAAACGGAACGTATCAGATCGATCCGTTCCTGGAACGCCGTGGGATCAAACAGAATCGCCGCCCTTGGTCGACGATCGATCTGGTTCGGCACCGCGGCCGCGACGGGCAACTGCACTACTACAGCAGCAAGCCGCCGCTGCTGCCGACGATCTACGCCGGCGTGTATTGGTGTGTTTCGCGGACGATGGGGATGTGGCTGAGCGATTATCCGATCTATGTCGGTCGCGTCATCCTGTGGTTGGTCAACGTCCCGACGCTGTTTGTGTTTTTGATCTGCACCATTCTCGCCCTCGACCGCGTCACACACTCCGTTTGGGCAAAGTGTTTTCTCGCCGCATCGGTCTGCTTCGGTACGATGTTGCTGCCGTTTTCGATCGCCCTAAACAATCACTTGCCGGCGGCCGCGTCGGCTGCGGTGGTGCTCTACGTCTTCTTGCGATCGTTGCAGCTGCCGACTGGCCACGGATGGTGGTTGCTGGCCGGACTGGCGGGCGGATTCACCGCCGCGAATGAATTGCCGGCGCTGTCGATGACCGTTTTCTGGGGCGGGCTGCTGTTGCTGGTCCGGCGGCGATCGCTGCCGGCCTATTCCGCCGGCGTGCTCGTTGTCGCGGCCGCATTTTTTGCGACCAATTGGATCGCCCACCAAAGTCTGCGGCCGCCCTACACGCACCGCGGTGACGGCACTCTGATCACCACGCTCGAGCTAGCCGAACCGACCGACGATCAATTGCGTTCGGCGCTGGCGGCGCACGATTTGGCATCGGATCAATCCCAGATCGAAACCGGCCCGTCACGCGATCCCCGGCGGACCCGCGTTGTCGTTGATGGGAAACAACAATTCGGTCTGATTCGCAGCGTTGACGGAGTTTCGCAGCTGCGGCATTGGGACGATTGGTACGACTATCCGTCCAGCTACTGGGTCGACGGGAAACGCCGGGGCGTCGACGTCGGCGAGCCGTCGCGCCTGGTCTACGCCGCCCACATGACGGTGGGGCACTACGGGATTTTCTCGCTGACCCCGATCTGGTTGCTGATGCCGATCGGATTGATTGGATTGCTGTCATCACGCTCCACCGAGCTGCGTCTGTTGCTCGCCGCGATCGCGCTGGCGACCGTCGTCTGTGCGGTGTTTTACCTGCTCCGGCCAGAGATCGACCGCAATTACGGCGGGGTCAGCGTGTGTTTTCGTTGGATGCTGTGGTTTGCACCGCTGTGGTTGTTCGCGATCGCCGGACCTGTAGAGTGGCTCAGTGATCGTCCGCTGGGGCGGTGGCTGGCGTACGTCTTGCTAGCAGCCAGTGTGACCTCGATGTCGATCTCGCTCGACGGTCCCTGGCAGTCTCCTTGGCTTTACCGTTTTTGGCAGTATTTGGGCTGGCTCGCCCCGTAAATCAGGCACTACTATCGTGTCGTCCGACGGACCGCCAATCCGTCGGACACCCAACAGAACGACGGATTGGCAATCCGTCCCCATGCTGGCTCGCATTCCACCGGGGCTAGAGACTCTTTGAGCGGCAAGGAAGCCGAATCGAAAGACATCGCAACATCGGGAAAGTCCTCTCGATGGATGGTCGTTGCGCTGTTGATTGCGGCGATCGTTTTCATCATTCGCTTCATCGCCCCGCAGACCGTGGGGGAACAGGTCCGACGTCATGTCGAACAGACGTTTCGCGACCACTATCCCGATCTGGAAATCTCGATCGGTCGGGGCCGTGTCGAACCGAACATCGGATTGATCCTGGATGACATCCGGATCATGCAGCCGATGAAATCCGAGTCGGCTGCGACGCGGCGGGCGCGCACCCTGAGTGATCGTCTGGGCATCACCGCCGACGCTTCACGCGAGCTGGTGCGGATTGGCCAGATCGTGGTGGTGGCGAGCGCCGATATTTCAAAACTGCTTGAAAAAGAAAACCCGCTGGTCACGCGTCGGATCGTGGTCAGCGGGGTTCGCGCGCACGCCTGGCTGGATGAAGACGGCAAGCTTTCACTGGAATCGCTGTGGCCTCTGCCGACGTTTGGCAAAGTCGCTTGCCCCAGGATGGAGGTCCGCAACGCCAAGCTTGTGCTGGCCAACGAGTCCGCGGATTCGCGTCCGATCGAAATCGATGTCGCGCAGGCGGTGATCTTGAAGCATTTCGCTTGCGAGACGGATCCTCGCGGTTCGGACGACTTGGGATCGTCAGCCGAATCCGCCAGCACATGCTCCTCGACCATCACGGCCAATGGCACCGCCGCCTTTGCCGAACATTTTTCTTTGCAGATCACCAGCGATGGCAAGCAAACCGATGTGCGGGGCGAAGTCCGCGGCGGAAAACTGACCGGCGAGCTGATCGATCGCTTGCCGGCACAACTGCAAGAAAAACTGCAACCGCTTCGTGGACTGGAATTGCTGGCCGACACGACAGCGATCGCGCGGATTCAGCCCGGCCATCCGATCAACTTCGCGACCCGCAGCCGCATTCACGACGGTCGGTTTCGGCACCCCAAGTCATCGATGCCGGTGAAAGAGATTCGCGGGGTACTGAGTTGCCGTCCGGGCGGTGTGCAACTGGAATCCTGCCAGGCGTTTTGGGGCGACGCGCGGATCAAGCTGGACGGCTACACCGTTGGTTATTCGGACCCGATCGAAGCTCATCTCGATGTCTCGGCCTACAACCTGATGCTCGATCAGCGGTTCGCCGCCGTGATCCCCCAGCGGTTGGAAGCCGGCTGGAAAAAATTCGAACCGCGCGGATTGATCGACGTCACCAGCGCACACTTTGACGTTGTCGGTGACCGGATCGAAACGACCGCTGAAATCACCTGCAAGGGCGTCGAGCTGAACTACGAAAAATTCCCCTACCCGGTCCGCCAGATCACCGGAGAGCTATTGATCAAGGATCAGCGGGTCCAAACAAAACTTGCCAGCGGGCGGATCGGTGGTCAGCTGATGCAGTGTGTGTTCGACCTGCCCCTGCGTTCCGGTTCGCAACAGCAACGCGTGTTCTCGGTCGCGATGGCCGGGCCGATTGCGATTGACGGGGAACTGTTGAACGCGCTGTCACCACGCGGGGGCGAGGTTACGGCGCTGGAGCGTTTCATTCGTTCGCTGAATCCTCTCGGAGCGATTCATCTGGTCCGTGGCACGATGCGGACCGACGCTGACGGAGTCAAGCATCAGGACATGGAATTAAAAGTCAGCGATGCGACGCTGCGATTCGACGCGTTTCCGTATCCGCTGTACAACGTCACCGGCGACATTCGCGTCGTCGATGATCACGTCACACTGACGGGATTCCAAGGCTCCAATGCCAACGGCGGCGTGATTCGGTGCGAGGGCGACTACCGGGTTCCTCCCCGCCGCGACGAACACGGAAAAGCAGAATCCATCGTCTCGTCGTCGGGGCCATCGTTGGTGATGGAGTTCGGCGCCACCCGAATTTCGCTCGACGAAGCCCTTCGCAGCTCGCTTCCGCCGACGTCGCAACAGACCTGGGACAACCTCGCCCCCAGTGGAGTGCTCGATTCGCTGAGCATTCAATTGGTTCGCGACGCTCACGATAGCCCGTTGAAGCTGAACGTCGCCGCCAATCAATTTGATTCCAAGCGAATCGGTTCAGACACCTTACGATTGCAACCGATCGCACTGCCGTATCGATTGGACATCGTCGAAGCCGCGGTTCGATACGAAGGCGGACGTGTGATGATCGACGCGATTCGGGCCGAGCACGGGCGATCAGCAGTCTCCGCCGACGGTGGCTGTTGGCAGCTCAAGGACGGTCGCTGGTTGTTGAGCGTCGACGTGCACAACGGCAGTCGATTGATTCCTGACGCCGAATTGATCAACGCGCTGCCCGAACAGATGCGTGGAGCCATGCGTGGATTGAACCTCCGCGGCCCGGTCGGCTTGAGCGGACTGACCGAAACGCTACTCTCCGATGACAGCCACCCCGATCCGATCTTTGGCTGGGACCTGCAACTTCAGTTGGAAGGCAACCGAATCGGCGACGTCGGGCCGGTGCACGGGCTGCGCGGTGAACTGTCGGTCAAGGGTCGCAAGGACGCGCGCGAAATCGCCGCCGAGGGCGAAGTCCGGATCGATTCGCTGCACATCAATGATCTGCAAATCACGCAGCTCCGCGGCCCCTTTCAAATGCGTGACGATCGTCTTCGCTTGGGAGGCATCGGCCGCAACGGCGAGTTCCAACAACCGATCGAAGGCCGTTTGTTCGACGGTACGATTCGCATGGATGGCAACGTGACCCTGTCAGATGCCAATTTTGACGTACGGTTGGCGCTGATCCAGGCCAAACTTCCGGTCCTGTTGGCCGAATTGGGGCACGGCATGAGTGATTTGACTGGCTCGCTCGTCGGCAGCATGAATCTGGAAGGCGTGCTCGGGACCACCGATCTGCTGCGTGGCCAAGGACATGCCGTCGTCACCGATGCAAATCTCTATCAGGTCCCGGTGTTGATGCAATTGTTGAACGTGCTCTCGATCACGCCGACCGAGGACGTCGCGTTCACCAACGCCGATATCACCTACCGGCTGAGCGAAAACGAGATCTTTTTTGACGACTTGAAACTCTGGGGCAGCCTGATCGCATTGCACGGAAACGGCATGCTCGATCGCCGCCGCGAGCTCGATCTGACCTTCAACACCCGCGTCTCACCCCGCAACACCTTCACCCGGATCCTGCGTCCGCTGATGGACCAGCGTTACACGTTATGGACGGTCGACGTGACGGGACCGCTGGATGACCCCAATATCGAACGTCGCGCACTCGACCGTGTCGGCCAAACCATCGATTGGCTGTTCCAAGGCATGAACGCCGCCCCCCCGGCCCAGCGCAAAGACCGCTCGGCCGGCATCGGACGGATGCTGCAATAATGGGAAACCGGGCGCTCGTTCGCCCTTCTTTGCTCCGCGTACGCGGTTCCATCGCAATTCGTTCCCCCACTGAATTGATCTGTCGTGACGAATCCCTATGCTCCGTCAACTGTCAAAGAAGCTCGTCCGTCGGAATGGACCGTAACACATCTCAACACAGTCGCGGGTAGTTGGCTGATTGTCTTTGGACTCTTGCATTTCTTCGCGATCAATCTTCTTTCACAATCCTACTCCGTAGCAACTGCCCAATGGACGCCGCTGTTGTTGACCGGACTTGGCGTGTTGGTCGCGATGCAATTCCGCATCGCTATCGCCCTCACACGACTCATCGGTTCATTCACGATCGTGGGGCTCGTTTTTGCGGGCATTCTGCTGGTGGCCGGCTTCGGAAATGGCGGGGAATTGACGTACGGCAACACCACGGTCACTGACCCAACACCCTGGCAACTCTTGCTCTTGTTGGCAACGATCGCTGCGACCATGATTCCGCCCTGGGCCCTGCTTCAACGCGCCGCGGGGGTGAACCATCGGCAGCAGCGCAGGGCGAGACTTGAGCAATTGTTTGACGATTGAAGACCAACCGTGGCCGGAACGGGGGAAACACAGTCCAATCGCCCCCGAGAGGCAACGCTGTGAAGCATTTTTTAGCGGCAGGGCGCGAGCGGGCTGTCGTTTTTGTGAGCCGTGACGCGTAAG
>NZ_JANZKV010000161.1 GCF_025060895.1 Stieleria sedimenti
TCGCGCCAGCGCGAGCGGCGGCGCTAAATCTCGATTTAGCGGTGTTGGGCGCGAACCCTGCCGCTAACAAGCATCACTCCGTTAGGTGTCAAAGGAGAGCGGCAGCGAACCGAGTATCCCGGAGGGATGCCAGCGAGTAGCCGGAGGTCAGCGCAGCGCCACCTCCGGGAAGCACGTCCCACAAAAATCCCCTCGACCCCGGACGGGGTCGCAGCGAATCAATCCGCCGGCGGTGCGGCAGTCTCCGTTCGTAGAGGAGTCGATCGGTGAGCTTGAGCGTGCGGGCTGGCCGGGTCCGAGGGCGCCGATGTCATTTGCTTCGACACCCTTCGGGGTCGCATCTGACGGGGGACCGGATGTCCGGAAGTGTCGCTTCGCTCACCTCCGGCTACTGGCTCGGACCCCGTCGGGGTCAGGCCGTGCGGCCTGCCGCTAACACCTCGTCAAACGCAGGGAATAAATGATTCACAGCGTTGCCCGGAAGGGTCGAAACGCCGCAGTCAGGAGCCCGGAGATGGGGGCGAGGTCGCGTGGTCACCGATTCGCCCGCCGACGGCCCCCGAGCCGACCATCGCGTCAAAACCGTTTGACCTTGTGCTGCAACACGCCGAGTTCATCACGTTTCTGGATCAGTTGCGCGAGGATGCTGATGGAGATTTCAGCGGGGGTGTTGTTGCCCAACGGCAGACCGATCGGACAACAAAAGGAATCAATTTTCTGCGGCGAGACGTTCAGCTGTTTCAGCTCGCGCCGCAACACGCTCGCCTTTTGGGGACTGCCGATCACACCAATGTATGGTGCGTCTCGCGTCTTCAGAAGCTCCGAAAGCACCGGTAAGTCCGTCGCGTGGCCCTTGCTGATCAAAACGAAAAACGTCCCCGATGGTTGCTCGCCGACCAGCTCTTGGGGGCGTTGGACGCATCGTTTCGTCAGCTTGGGATGATCGGGAATTTTTGTCAACCAATCGGATCGCGGGTCGATACAGGTGACGCGGCAGTGCAACTGGCACAGCAAGGGGACCAGCACCTGGGCGACGTGCCCGGCGCCGAACACCGCGATCGGCCAGTCGACTTTGCCGTGGACTTCGAAAAAAAGTTTGACCTCGCCGCCGCACGTCATGCCGATGTCCGTTTGCAGGTTCCAGGTCACCAGGTCACAACTGGTTCCCGTGGCGGTGGCGAGCAATTGCCGGGCATGCTCGATCGCGGCGGCTTCGATCTTTCCACCGCCGATGGTCCCCGATTCAATGCCTTCGGCCGTCACAATCGCCTTCGCACCGGTGATCTGCGGGGCACTGCCGCGAATGTCGATCAACGTCACGGTCACAAACGGTGTTTCCGATTGCAGCAGCGACGTTAGTCTCTGATGATATTGCACGACATCATACGTCATCTCGCATTCGCTCCGAATCTCGACTCCGCTGTGAACCAACCGCCTTCAAAATGTTATTCGATCGTTCCCGCCGCAGGAAGAAGCAAGCGGATGGGCGGCGCGAAACTGCTGTTGCCCTGGCGCGACGGATTGCTGATCGATCAGGTTCTGGCGGCTTGGACCGACAGCCGAGTCGACGAAGTCGTCGTCGTGGTGCGGAAAGACGACCAGGCGCTGACCGAAGCGTGTCGACGACACCGCGTGCATCTGGTCCACCCGAACGATGATCCGCTGGAGATGAAGACGTCGGTGCAGTGGGGATTGCGCGAAATCCAAACCCGATTGACACCCAAGGTTCATGATCGCTGTTTCATCGCACCCGCGGACGTGCCGACGCTTTCCTCTCGCATCATCGACCGGCTGATCGCGGCCGAATCGGATGCCTCGACCATTGTGGTCCCAGAATTCGGAGGCAAACCGGGACACCCGGCGTTGTTCCCGTGGCCGCTGACGGCGGAAATTTTCGAGCTGGGCCCCGACGAGGGCATTGACCGGATGGTCAAACGGCATCGGCAACTGGCGGTTCCCTTTCCCGCCGATCAACGTGTGGTGGATGTCGATACACCCGAGGAATACGAACGTTTGCGAGACGCGTTGCCTGAGGGCTGGAAAAAGAAGAGGTGAACAGTCGCCGAATTTGCGTTCCGTCTCCGAAGCGCCGAGGCGACTTCGGCGGCAGCGGTCTGTTAAACTCAACAACGGATGAATCGAATTCCACATTTCTGCCGCGGCATTTGCGAAAGGGACAAGATGACATCGATCAACGTGAACGGCAAAGTCCACGAGCTGGGAGACGTGCCCGACGACACGCCCCTGCTGTGGGTGCTGCGTGACCATCTTGGTTTGACCGGGACAAAATACGGCTGCGGGATCGCCGAATGCGGCATCTGCACCGTGCACATCGACGGCGACGCGATCCAATCGTGTATCACCCAGTTGGGCGAAGTCGGTGATTCTGAAATCACGACCATCGAGGGGCTTTCCGAAGACGGTTCCCACCCGGTCCAAAAGGCCTGGAAGGAACACGGCGTGCCGCAGTGCGGTTATTGCCAAGTGGGCCAGATGATGATGGCCGCCGCGATGCTGCAGTCCAACAACGATCCCAGCGACGATGACATCGACAGCGAGATGTGGAACATCTGTCGTTGCGGCACCTACCCGCGGATCCGCGCGGCAATCAAATCCGCGGCGAAGGAGATGCAGGCCAAATGAACGCTTCAATCCAATCACGCAATGGGATCTCGCGTCGCGGTTTCCTTGCCGGCGCGTCGGCCGGATCATTGGTCTTGATGGCCAAGGTCACCGGCGGCCAAGAAGTCGTCGTCGTGGGGGCGACCAAGGCCAATCTTGAATCCTTCGATCCCGACCTGTTCGTCTCCATCGCGCCCGACGGGATGGTTTCCATTCTGGCCCACCGCAGTGAGATGGGAACCGGGATTCGAACCAGCCTGCCCCGAGTCGTCGCCGACGAATTGGAAGCGGACTGGGAACGCGTGGAAATCGTTCAGGCGATCGGAGACAAACGACTCGGTGATCAAAACACCGACGGGTCCAACAGCATCCGGTTCTTCTTCGATCGCATGCGGGTCGCCGGAGCCACCGCGCGGACGATGTTGGAACGCGCCGCCGCAAACAAATGGGGTGTGCCGGTCGATCAGTGCAAGGCCGACAATCATCGTGTCGTGCATTCCAGCAGCGATCGTGCGATCGGGTTCGGCGAACTGGTTTCGATCGCCAGCACCCTGGACGTGCCGGCGGCCGACGAACTGACGATGAAACCGGCGTCGAAGTATCGCTACATCGGCAAGGACACGCCGATCACCGATATGGACGACATCCTGACGGGCAAGGCGATCTATGGGATCGACGCTCGGATGGAAAACCAGCTGTTCGCCGTCATTGCCCGTCCGCCCGTGGTCGGCGGGACGGTCAAGTCCTTCGACGCGACCGAAGCAAAGAAAATCCCCGGCGTGGTGGACGTCATTGAGATCCCCAAATTCGTGGGCGCTCCGCTGTTTCAACCACTCGGCGGTGTCGCCGTTTGCGCCGACAGCACCTGGGCCGCTTGGCAGGGGCGCGACGCGCTTGACATCCAATGGGACGATGGTCCCAACGCCAACTATGACACCGATGAATTCGCCAAGACCTTGGCGGCGGCGGCCAACCAGCCCGGCAAAGCGGTGCGGAACCACGGTGATGCCGACAAGGTCCTCGCTGAATCCGACAACGTGGTTCGCGCCGATTACTCCGTGCCACACTTGTCCCACGCTCCGATGGAGACGCCTTGCGCGGTCGCGGATGTCAAAACCCAAGGCGACAAAGTCGTCTCCTGTACCGTCACCGCCGCGACGCAGAACCCGCAAGCGGTCCAACAAGCCGTCGGCCCCGCGCTGGGCATGAAACCGGAAGACGTGATCGTCAACGTCACCCTGCTCGGTTCCGGATTCGGCCGCAAAAGCAAACCGGATTACTGCGTCGAAGCGGCCCTGTTGTCGCGAACGATCGGTCGGCCGGTTCACGTCACGTGGACACGTGAAGACGACATCCACAACGATTACTTCCACACGATTTCACACGTGCACCTGGAAGCCGCCGTGGACGACGACGGAAAACCGAACGCGTGGCTGGCTCGTGCCGCCTACCCGACGATCGGGTCGACGTTCAACCCGTTGGCAAAAGAACCGGCGGGGTTCGAAGTCGAAATGGGGCTGACCGATTGCCCCTACGACATCCCCCATTTACGGGTGGAAGTCGGTCAGGCGGCCGCGCACACGCGGATCGGCTGGTTGCGATCGGTCGCACACATCCAGCAAAATTTTGCGGTCTGTTCCTTTGCCGACGAACTGGCACATCATGCCGGGCGTGATCCCTATGAGCATCTGTTGGAGTTGTTGGGCGAGGATCGCCACCTGGACCTGAAAGCGATCGGGTTGTCCAACCGCGGTGCCTCGCCGACGGATTATCCCTACGACATCGGACGGCTCAAAGCGGTCACGCGACGTGCCGCGGAAATGGCCGACTGGCAACGTGGAAAACAGTTGCCCAAGGGCCGCGGACTCGGTATCGCTTGCTGCCGCGCATTCCTGGGTTACACCGGTCACGTCGTCGAAGTCGAAGTGTCCCAAGACGGCAAACTGCGGATCCCCAAGGTTTGGGTCGCGCTGGATGCGGGGCTGATCGTCAGCCCCGACCGCGTGCGAGCCCAGGTCGAAGGCGCCGCGATCATGGCCACGACTCAGGCGCGTTACGGCAAGATCACCTTCAAAAACGGTCGGGTGCAGCAATCCAATTACGATGACTACTCCATGGTCACGATGAGTGATGCCCCGCGCGAAATCATCGTCGATGTGATCGACAGCAAGGCCGCGCCGGCCGGTGTCGGTGAAACCACGGTGCCGTCCTTTGCTCCCGCTCTCTGCAATGCGATCTTTGCGGCAACCGGAAAACGCATCCGCGATCTGCCGCTCCGCGACCACGACCTTTCCTGGAGCTAACGCGGGCGCCAGGCCGGCCCGGTGTTCTCCACCGAAGGCCAGACGCGATGCGCCGTGGTCGGGTCATCACATCCGGCCAATGCGTTTGCACCGCGGGGAAAATCGTCGAGATCGTTCTTGACGATGTCCGGAACGTCGCAGCGAAGTGAATGCGCATCGCTCGGCCGCAACAATCCATCGGCCGCGCGTTGCAAGGACAGTTCGACGCGGGGGAACTGCATGGAGGTGTCACGATCTTCACCACCGAGCTGTTGCAAATTTCCTTGCCAAACGAAGTCCTTCGGTTCGGCATGGATTCGAAACAGCTGCCATTTCACCGGCATCAAAATGTTGCCGACGATTTGACAGTCACTCGGATTGGCAGATTGCTTTTTACCGGCCCCCATGCCGATTTCCATCGACACCTTGCAATCAATGAACGTGTTGTGGGCCACGACTGCGCCACGAACGGGTGCGTACGTGTTGAGCGCCCCATCGGGTATCCCGTTCATCATGCACAGTGCGGCCCGTTCGGCGTCGCCCCGCAGGCCTTCGAAATAGTTGTTCGTGACGCGGTGGTCTTGGCCGATCAGACGCACGCCGCCGGTACCGCGTTGCTTTCTGCCGAGAAAAAGGTTTCCATCGACCAGACAGCGATGGCCGTGTCGCAGGGTCAGCGCACCGGCGCAGGAATCAAAAACGTTGTGCCGGTAGATGTTGCCGCACGACTTGTTGGAAACGATCTCCGCTTCACCGTCGCATCGGTAAAAGTAATTGTCTTCGACGACGCTTCCGCACTCCAGTTCCGAGACTTCGCTGGTGCCGATGCGAATCGTCTCGCCGCCGTTCCGCCCCAGTTCCGGACGGGGACCGAAGTGGTTGTGATCGATGCGGTGGTTCTCGGCAAACTCGCTGACCCAGACGACCAATGTGGTCCCTCGGCTCTTTTTGCCGCCGAAGTAGCAATGGTCGACACGATTGTGGGTGCCGTAGATCGACAGCCACCGGGATTCGATCCCCGCATCGGAATCCGCCGTCTGTTCGAACCAGCACTGCGTGACTCGGCAATCATGCGCAAGACGTTGGCTGTGCGTTCGCAGTTGCATCACATCGCTGACGCCCGCCGGATCGCGAAAGGCAAACCCGGTGACGTTGACATGGGTTCCCGAAACTCGAAATTCCGTCGCGCCAGAAAACACCACACCGCCGGGGTGTTGCGGGCGAATGACGATCGGTGCGTCTTTCGTTCCCGGCAACCGTTCGAACGTCAGCTTCGCATCCTTCCAGTCGCCGTCGGCGAGCACGATCGAGTCACCGGCAGCGATCTGCTTGAGTACGGATTTCAGTTCGCCGGGCTGCCCGATCAGGACTTCTTTGCCCAGAACCGGGCATTGCAGCAGTGCCGCGAGGCAGCCCAACAGGAGTGCAACAGGAGTGACCACGGGGGAACGTCCAAGCCTGTCAACCATGCCAAAGCTCTTGATGGGGTTTGCCAGCTGCGTCGGTCGGCGCGTCAGGTAGACGATACACTCAATGAATTCCTGAAACACCGGAGCATTCCACCGTTTTACCCGATCCGGGAGCCGACCGCCGGTGTTGATTCAGTCCCGGCGGTCCCACCGATCGAAGTCGCGAGAAGACTGACCCGAAATCATTTTCAACACAAAAAGAGCCGAATCGATGCGTCTATCCGCAGTTGTCGCCCTCTGCGTTTCCTCCGTCTTCACCGCCACGATCGCCGCCGAGGACTGGTCGCGTTTTCGCGGCCCCAAGGGCCAGGGGATCGCGGAGGGGACGATCCCCCTGACCTGGAGTGTCGAGAAGAACCTGGCCTGGTCCGTGGAACTTCCCGGGGAAGGCTCCTCGTCGCCGATCGTCGTCGACAATCGCGTCTTCGTGACTTGCTATTCCGGCAGGGGCTCCGATGCCCAACGGCACATCGTGTGCCTCGACGCGGATTCGGGAAAGCAGCTTTGGACCGATGCGATCAGCGGCCCGGCACGCGAAGACGCGTATCAGGGATTCATCACCGAACACGGCTATGCCAGCGGCACACCGGTTTGCGATGGGAAACACGTCTATGCGTTCTTCGGCAAAGCCGGCGTGGTCGCCTGGACCGTCGAGGGCAAGAAAGTGTGGCAGCGAGACGTCGGCCAGATGTCCAGCAATCGGCAGTGGGGATCCGGTTCAAGCCCGGTGCTGCACGACGGGATCTTGATCGTCAATGCATCCGAGGAGGCGCGGGCGATCATCGGTTTGGATGCCGCGACGGGCAACGAGCTTTGGAAGGCCGAGTACGATCTTCTGGAACTCTGCTACGCGACACCGATCCTGGCCAAGGGCGAAGGCGACGTGATTGAAGCGGTGATTTCGATGCCCGGCGAAGTTTGGGGGCTGAACGCGACCACCGGTAAGATCCGTTGGTTTTGTGAGATCGGAAACGGCGGCAACGTCAGCCCCAGTGTCGTTCTCAGCGAGGATGCGTTCTACACCTTCGGCGGCTATCCGTCGCAACAGACCAACGCGATTCGTCGTGGCGGTCGCAAGGACATCACCGACACGCACCACCTCTGGGAAACCCGCGACAGCAGCTACGTTCCGACACCGCTGTACTTCGAAGGTCATCTTTACTGGGTCGATCATCGTGGCCAAGCCTTTGTCGTCGATGCCAAGACCGGAGAAACCGTGACGCGCGAACGTTTGGATGACCTCAAGTCGGGCGGCAGTCCCGTGTATGCCTCACCGATCAAAGTCGGAGAGCACCTTTATGTCGTCACGCGTCGCAGCGGGACGTACGTCTTTCAAGCGACCCCCGAAATGAAGCAGGTTGCCAAGAGCGAACCGCTGGACGAATCGGACTTCAACGCCACACCGGCCATCTCGAACGGGCGAGCGTTCCTGCGCAGCAACCAAGCGGTCTATTGCGTGAAGTAGGCTGGGAGGCGTTGCCGATGACATCCGCCGGTTCTCGCCAGAGAACGCTGTATCCCGAAGGGATGAAAACGCGTAGCCGGAGGTGAACGCAGCGACACCTCCGGGAACCAACGCCTGAGAGTTTGGCCGACCCCGGACGGGGTCGCGCTGTGAAGCATTTGTTAGCGGTAGGGCGCGAGCCCTCCGGTGTTTCACGCTGAACCGGACGGCTCACGGACTGTCGGTTTTGTGAGCCGTGACGCGTCAGCGGCCGGGCATTCCGACGCCCGCCCGAGGCCTTACGGCCGGCGGCTCACCATTCACTCAACAGTTCCCCACTAAACCGACAGCCCGCTCGCGCCGTTCCGCTAACACCTTCAGGCTACTCCCGGGGCTCTCGACGGGATATGTTAGCGGCGTCGTTCCTCATCTCCCATCCTCCATCCGTTGAATTATCTCTCGATGCCAACTTCACGTCCCGTTGCACTTGTGACCGGATCCGCGACCGGTGTCGGCCGCGCCTGCGTGCTGCAATTCGCCCGCCGCGGATATGATGTCGTCGTCAACTACTCCCGCAGCGAGGCAGAAGCCCTGGAAACTGCCGGCGAAGCCAAGGCCTTGGGCGCGAAGGTGCTTGTGGAAGGTTGTGACGTTTCCGATGATGCCCGCGTCCGGAAAATGGTGCTCAACGTCGGCGAAGCCTTCGGGCGATTGGACGTCTTGGTCAACAACGCAGCGACGACATCCTTCATCGAACATCGCGACCTGGAAGCACTGACCGAATCGATGTGGGACCGGATGTTGGCGGTCAATTTGAAGGGCGCGTTCTTTGTCACGCGGGCGGCCGCGGACTTGTTGCGAGCCAGCGGCTCGGGAAGCGTTGTCAATGTCAGTTCCGTCGCCGGGATCACCGGCAGCGGTTCCTCGATCGCCTACTGCGCGTCGAAGGCCGCCTTGAACACGATGACCAAATCACTGGCCCGCGTGCTGGCACCCGAAGTCCGCGTCAACGCGGTTTGCCCGGGTCCGATCGACAGCCGTTGGATCAAGGAAGGCAACCCGAAATGGGATCTGGATGCGATGGTGGCCGGCTATCCGATCCCCAAGGCGTCCCAGCCGGACGACATCGCCGACGCGGTGCTGTTCTTCGCCACCGGGACCGCGATGGCAACCGGACAGATCCTGAGCGTCGACGGCGGTCAGACGCTGCTGTAGTTCGGCAGTCTGGAAAGTGGCGTAAGCTTCCAGCTTGCGATTCCGGCAACGCAAGCTGGAAGCTGGCGCCACGTTCCTCTTCCGCAGGTCTCTACAGGGATGAAGCCGATTTCAACTGCGGAACCCTGCTAAGCTAGTAGCTAAACTCTGGATGGTCGTGGGCACCGTCTGGGGATGGCGATCGCCGTGATGGGGTGGTGGGTGACGACATGTACTCGATGGGTCTGCGATCATGAATGAAGTCGAGGGACGACGCCCGCTGAAGACACGCAATTGGCGGGTGTTTCAGTACGCAGCGGAACGACTGGCGCAGACCCGCGTGACGCCCAACATGATCAGCACCTCCAGCATCGTCTTTGGCGTCATCGCCGGTTTGGCGCTCGCCGGAACGTCGATGGCGGGATCGTCTGGAGCGCTCGCAATCCTCTATCTGGCGGCAGCCGGTTGCATGCAACTGCGATTGATCGCCAACTTGCTCGACGGCATGGTGGCGGTCGAAGGCGGAAAAGCGTCACCGGTCGGCGTGTTGTACAACGAGGTCCCCGACCGTCTCTCGGACGTCGCGATTCTGATCGGCGCGGGATACTCGTTGGCATCGCGAGCGGAACTGGGGCTGGCGGCGGCGGTCGTTGCCGTCTTTGTCGCTTACGTCCGCGCCATCGGATCCAGCGCCGGTGCGGGTGAAGTCTTCGTCGGGCCGATGGCCAAGCCCCAGCGGATGGCATTGATGACGTCCGGGTGCGTCCTGTGTGCGTTGCTCTCACTGGCAAGCTCGGGACTGTCCGGACGCTGGCAAGCCCCCGTGATGGGAGCGGTTCTAGGATTGATCATCGTCGGCGGTGTCATCACGTCGGTGCGTCGCCTGATGGTCATTTCCGAATCACTTCGTGCCCAGATGCGACGTCCGGTCGAAATTCCCGCGGACGATCGGTCCGCCGCAGAATCCGCACTGGGGGAATGAGTTTGTTTGACCACCTGTCGACGGAGATTTGTCTGACGTTTGCGGCGATCGCAGGATTGCTGTTGCTTGCCAACGTGATCCTCATTTTGCGTAAACGTGCCGATCCCGACCGCGATGACACAGAATTGGTGCTTCGCGTCCGGACGTGGTGGATCATCGTCGGTTGCTTCGCATTCATGGTTGCCGTTTCCAGAACGACTGCAGTCGCTTTCTTGGGATTCGTCAGCTTCCTCGCTTTCAAGGAGTTCTTGTCACTGATCCCGACGCGGCGGGCAGATCATCGTGTGTTGTTCTGGGCCTACCTGGCGATCCCGTTTCAGTACTGCTGGGTTGCGATCGCCTGGTTCGGGATGTTCGTGATCTTCATTCCGGTCTACATGTTCCTTGGACTTCCGACTCGCATGGTGTTGATCGGCGAAACCAAGGGGTTCCTGAGAGCGATCGGGACAGTCCAGTGGGGGCTCATGACAACGGTTTTCAGCCTCTCGCATGCGGCAATGTTGATGATGATCCAGCCGGGTGATTCGGCCCGCGTTCCCGCGGTTTGGGCTGACGAAGCCTCCAAGGCATCCGGCGGCGCGGCTCTGTTGGTGTTGCTGGTCTTGCTGACTCAGTTCAACGACGTCGCGCAATTTTGTTGGGGAAAAACGATCGGCAAGCGGAAGGTCATTCCAAAGGTCAGCCCGGGCAAGACGGTCGGCGGATTGATCGGCGGAATCGCGTCCACCGTCGCTTTGGCGGCCTGCGTCGGCCCCTGGTTGACGTTTCTTGACCTGCCGCGATCGCTATTGGCCGGGTTGATCATCGGCGTTGCAGGCTTCGCGGGCGATCTTTCGATTTCCGCACTCAAACGCGATCTAGGCGTGAAAGACGCCGGCCATACGTTGCCCGGACACGGGGGAGTCCTGGACCGAGTCGACAGCCTGACCTACACCGCCCCGCTGTTCTTTCATTTCATCTATTACTGTTACGGTTGAACGATGACGGACCTGCTGCGATTTGTCTACTTTCTGTTCATCGTCCGACCGGTCATCTTGATTGTGATCGGCCTGAATGTCCGACGAGCAAATCAATTGCCAGAGAAAGGGCCGGCCGTCGTCGTCGCCAATCACAACAGCCACCTCGACACGATGGTCCTCATGACCCTCTTCGGGATGCGGCGGTTGAAGGATGTTCATCCGGTCGCCGCGGCAGATCATTTTTTGCGCAACCGGCTGATGGCATGGTTTTCAACAAAGATCATCGGAATCATTCCGCTGGAACGCGAAGTGAAAGGCGTCCGCCGAGACCCTCTGGCTGGAATCTGCCAGGCACTCGATGATGACAAGATCCTGATTCTATTTCCGGAAGGCAGTCGGGGGGCGCCCGAGATCCGAGACGAATTCAAAACGGGCATCGCGCACGTCGCCAAACGCTACCCCGAAGTTCCCTTTACGCCAGTTTTCATGCATGGTTTGGGACGTTCGCTTCCCAAAGGCGAAGGCATCTTGGTGCCTTTCTTTTGCGACGTGTTCATCGGCCCGCCGGTTCATTGGACCGGGAAAAAGGACACGTTCATGCAAACGATTTGTGATGCCATGAACGAACTGGAAGCGGAAAAAGAAATCCCGCGTTGGGAACCTTCTTGAGGCGGCCGAGAAGGCTACGCTGTGAAGGGTTTCAGAGGATCGGAGCGAACAGGCGTGCGATTTGCGAGCCGGCAACCGACCACCAGCGCCGCGCGGCAAGTTCGTCTCGAGTGATTTCTCTTGAATTGGCAAAGTCCTTCGTCAGCATCTGTTCGACTTCGTCCGTGAATTCATCGTCGATCGTCAGCACGGTGATTTCAAAATTCAATCGAAACGAGCGGTTGTCGAAATTCGCGGTCCCGATCGCCGAAGCGTAGCCATCGACCAGAACGACTTTCTGGTGCAAAAACCCATCACCATACTCATACACCTTCACCCCGGCCTGGATCACCTGATTGACGTAAGACATCGCGGCGAGCTTGATCCACGGCTTGTCCGGTATCCCGGGGATCAAGACACGCACGTCGACACCGCGAAACGCCGCCAATTGCAGCGCGGTGATCACGCCTTCGTCGGGAACAAAGTAAGGCGTCGCGATCCAAATCCGCTCGTCAGCCGAATTGATCGCATGCGTAAAGAACAGCCCGCAGGTCTCGTAGTCATCGGCGGGACCGCTCGGCAGCACAAACACCATCCGGTCATGGTCGTTTGACGGTTGCGGTTCCCAACTGACCGTGGGCATCGTTTCGGTCGCCCAGTACCAGTCTTCGACGAAGGCGAGTTGGGTCGCGAGCACGGCCGGGCCGCTGATCGACAGGTGTGTATCGCGCCAGGGAGACAGCCTCGGGTGCTTGCCGATGTATTCATCCCCGACGTTGTGCCCGCCGACAAACGCGATCCGGCCGTCAACGACAACGATCTTGCGATGGTTACGAAAGTTAATCTGAAATCGGTTTCGCCAGCCCCGCGTCGTCCTCATCCCCGTGACGTGGACGCCGGCGGCGGTCAGTTCGTTGACGAACGCTTTGGGAATGCCGCTGGATCCGATGTCGTCGTACAGCAGGTAGACCGACAAACCACGTTTCGCCTGTGCGATCAACCGGTCTTTCAGTTGTCGCCCCAGCGAGTCATCGTGAATGATGAAGAACTGAACCAAAATGTAGGTTGTGGCCGCATCGATCTCCGCAAAGATCGCATCGAAGGTGGCTCGCCCGTTGATCAACAGCCGCGTGTCGTTGTTTCGAGTGAATCGCATTCGGGCGAGTTGTTCCAATGCACGCGCGTCTCCAAACCGAGAGCCCAGGTCCACGACGTGGGGCGCCAATTTGCGGCGGACTTCGTCCAAATTCTCGATCGCATCGCTGGTCCTGTCACGACGCAAATCGACGTAGCCTTGGAATTTGTTACGCCCGAAAATCCAGTACGCGGGGACCGCAAAAAAAGGCCACGTGATCAGAGTGATCGCCCAGGCGACGGCACCCTGTGAGGTCCGTGTCGTCATCACCGCCTGGACGGCGGACAGAATGCCGAGCAACACGAAGACAAAAACGGTGGCTCCAAAGAGCGACAAGTTGGTGGGAGAGGGATCGATCATGAACCAATTGTTGCCGGGTGGCGGGGCGGACAATGGTGATTCTAAGCGATCACCGCATCGCTGACGAACAAACCGACATTTTCTTCCTCCCCACCGACGTGATGCAGACCCTCTGCTGGAGCTGCTGGGTTGTCGCTCTTTCAGATCCCGAACCTTTCCGCGGCGCTGCGTTTCCTTTCAGCTAAAACTGTCGATGGACATCTTTTCTTGTCATCAGGCCCCCGATCGCATGCACTTGTTCGAACCGATGCGGGAACCTTGTGGACCGACGTTGCGGCGACGACGTGCGGACCGGAGCACGTCACCGTCCAAGTGTCATTGGTCGGATTGTGCCGCACCGATCTGGCCGTCGCTTCGGGCAGATTGAAAGTCCAGACGCCCCGAGTCCTGTTGGATCGACGCCAGAGCCGGCCGGGCAAATAGATAGAGCATGTTCGTGTGACAGGTCACACATTTTTTCTCTTTCTGCCAGGTCAGCGCGGCACGATCCAAATAAATCGCCGACTGCTTGGCCGAAAACCTCTCCGCCAAGGGTTCATCGGCGGTGATGAGTTCACGCTCCGCGGGGACCGATTGCAGCGTGACGATGCCTTGGGCGTGGACGACCGAGGCGACGAAACAAGAGAGGAATTCGAAAAACACCGTGGCAGCTTGTTGCTTCGTCGTCATCGATCGCCCAGTTGAGCTTGGGGAGCCTGCATTGACGGCACGCCGATTCCTTTTTCCTGGTCCGTCAAGATTCAAGGTTTTGCCACCTAGCCTGACGAGACCTGCCAAACTATACCGTAAACTGCAACGCCGTAGCGGATTGCGTACTGACCCTACAGCGGGCAGACGTCGGAGCTGGAACCCTCGCCAAGGAAATGCCGGTCATGAAAATACTGGTTGCCGACGACTCGGCGATGATGCGGCACGTGTTGGTCGAGTCGCTGAAACAATGGGATTATGAAATCGTCGCAACCGAGAACGGTGCCGAGGCCTGGGAACGTTATCAACAGGAGCGTTTCCCGCTCGTGCTGAGCGATTGGATGATGCCCGAAATGGACGGGTTGGAACTGGTCACGCGGATCCGCGCCAACCAGTCGACCGACTACACCTACATCATCCTGCTGACGGCGAAATCGGAAAAAGAGGATTTGGTTCATGCGATGGAGGCAGGGGCCGATGATTTTTTGATCAAGCCATGTGATACCGAGGAGTTGCGTGTACGTGTCCGCGAAGGCGAGCGGATCATCCGGCTGGAACAATCGCTGGCCGAACAAAACCGTAGACTCCGCGAGACGCAAGCCGCCTTGGTGCAAAGCGAGAAACTCGCTGGCCTGGGACAACTGGCCGCCGGCATGGCGCATGAAATCAACAACCCGATCTCCATCGTCGCCAACAATTTGTCGGTGCTCCGCCGTGAAGTCGCCGTTCTGGTCGAAACCCTTTCAAGCTACCGCCGGCTGAGTGAAACGTTGACCGCGGCCCGACCGGATCTGGCCGACGAAATTCGCCAATTGGAAGAGGACTGCGATTGGGAATGGACCGAAGAAAACCTGCCGCGGCTATTTGAAAGTTCGTCCAAGGGGCTCAAACGGGTTCGAGACATCGTCAATAATCTTCGTGATTTCGCTCGACTCGACGAAGCCGAGCTCGATGAGATGGACATCAACGCGGCGATCACGTCCACCCTGCAAGTGCTGGCCCACAAAAAGAAAGCCGGCCAGGTCTCCGTGGAACGGTGCCTGCGCGACGATTTGCCCCGCGTGGTTTGCCATCCGGCCAAGATCCATCAGGTACTGTACAATCTACTGCTAAACGGCATCCAAGCAACCGCGCCCGGTGGGCGTTTGATTGTGCGGACGTCAGCGGACGAGGATGGAACGATCACCGTCGAAGTGGAAGATCATGGCAGTGGCATCGAAGCCGAGCACCTGCCACGCATTTTCGATCCATTTTTCACGACCAGACCGGTCGGCGGGGGAACCGGTTTAGGTTTGGCGATCAGTTACGGAATCGTCCGTGACCATGGCGGTACGATCGAAGTGGAAAGCGAGATGGGGCGGGGAAGCACCTTCCGTGTGACGCTACCGCCACGCCCCAAAACCGAGTGACATTTGCGTGGAGCGACGATGAGCGGAAAGACGCCGTTGAAACATTCGATCTTAATCGTTGACGACGAACCCGAAATCCTGTTTTCGATCAAGGGTTTGTTGCGACGTGAGTTCAACCTGTACACCGCCGAAAGCGGAGCGGAAGCGTTGGAAATCCTGCGTGTGCATCCCATCCACGTCGTGATGACCGATCAACGGATGCCGGAGATGACGGGCGTCGAATTGATCGGCAAGGTGAAATCGGAATACCCCGATGCGATCCGCATGGTCTTCACCGGCTATGCCGACATCAAAGCGGTGATCGACGCGATCAACAAGGGAGGGCTGTTTCGCTACATCACCAAACCCTGGGACCCCGACGAATTGGTGGACGTGCTACGCGAAGCCGCCGCCGAATATGACCGACTGGTCGAACGACGACGGTTTTTTGCGGACCTGAAAGAACACCTCGGACAGGGCCAAGACTACGCCAAGCGACTCGTCGGCCAGACGACCGAAGCCAAGGAGGTGAATCGATACCTCGAAAACGCATCGCAACTTCTGACCCGACTTCAGCAGCAACGATGACCGACAAAGAACCCGTCTTGCTGACGGTCCTGATCGAATCGGTGACGCGACGCTGGTCGGTCGCCGGCGTCACGCCCGACGGCCGAGGTGTGCCACTGATGTGCACCGAACCGGGTGACTTCGATGCCGTCGTCGGCCAGACGCTCGACGAACAAGCCAGCTACCTCCGCCATCGCTTGTCCGGTGTCTTGCAACGCGGCTGTGATCGACTTTGGGGACGACAGATGAAACCACGCCACATCGTCTTCGTCGCCGACGAACCCCTTCGACGCTCCCACCCGGACCTGACACAACGCGTCGCCGATCATTTCGTGGAGTGGATGACCAGCCCGCCCGTGGCGTTCTTTGTCTGCACAGGCGGATGGTCCGGCGACGCCGAGTTGACGCTCGATGCCGTCGCCGGTGAATTGGACCCATCGGACCAAGACTGCCTCACCACGGCATTGCCAACGCTGATCAAGAAACTCGATGATCGACAGGCCTGGGAATTCGCGGCCAGCAAGCCGCCGGCCTAACCCAACGTCTTTGCCGCATCACCGATGCTTGGCTAAGGAGGTCGTGCAGTTTTGAAAGCAACCCTCCTGGAAGGAGGGTCGAGCGAAGCGAGGGGAGGTCGTTGGTCAGTGGCGAACGCCGCGATGCCCCACGCTATCTCTTCGGTTTGATGAACAACACTTCGCCCCGCTCGATCCAGCCCTTTCTCAGGTCGACCCGGAACCAACCCTCGGCGTTCTGACGGTGAAAGCGGACGGCGGATCGTTTGCCGAATTGCTTGAGGTCGTACTGCGCCCAGCTCTTTCCCATATCGGTAGAAATGATGAATCCGGTGTCGTACGGCGACGCGGGTGCGTAATGCGCCGACAAGATCACACCGTCCTGGATGATCATGTTGGCGGATTCGTATTCAGGATTGAACAGCAGGGTGTGCTTGGACATGTCCGCCAGGTCGGCCGGGTCGCAGCTAAAAATGCCGCGGTCATGCGGCATCACACCGTTGCGGCCGTTGGCGTCAGACGCCCAGTAGAGCCGGCCATCGACAAAATTGATGCCGCCGGATTTGTATCGCGAATTGGAATTGACCGACACCAGCACCGTCCAGTCCCAGGAGTCGTTTGCCGGGTCATAGGTGCCTCGCATCCAATGACATTCATGCACGTCGCCGCGCGCCCCATCCGCCCGATCATGGTCTCCCGTGCAAGCGTAAAACGCATTCTCGGCGGGATTGTAGGCGACCGAATGAACGTGACGGCACACGATCGGAATCTCGGGATCGCCCAGCAGATCCCCCGCGGCGGCGCCCTTCTGCTGGAACTGTGGACTCTGCCCAAACGAGAACGCGATCTTGACCGTCTGTCCTCCGTCGGTGGAGTAATAAAGGTTGATCGGAGCCGCGCCGCCGAGCACGTTGCAATAGTTTCCCCAAACCAACATCTCCGTCCCATCGACATCCCACGTGTGGACGCCATCGAGTGGATGGAAATACCAACCCGGGTTGTCAGGATCCAGCGGCGTGTGCGGCAGATAGTGATCGCCCTTGCGATCTTTGACGATGATCTGCTTGCACGACTTCAGGTTGTCGGTACTCAAGAACAGTTCCGTCAGTGTGGCGAAAAGAAGGTTGCCGCTTTTCAAGATGCAGCTGAACGTGATCTTGTCGGCGTCGGGAAACGGCAACCGGTGCGGCCACGTCGCGCCATTGTCCTCGGACAGATAAACCGCGCCATCATCGAATCCGAACGCTTTGTGGTCGCGTTGCGAATCGATGTAGGGACCTGGAGGCGCAAGTCGATACCAAAAGTGATCGGTGGAACCGACATCGGTCGCCGCCGCACATAGCCCCCCCGCACCGGGAAGCAGGAGACCGCCGGCTGAGGCGGATGCGGCGGCGAGGAACTGTCGCCGGGACCGGGGTGCGGAGAGCGTGGCTTTCGTTCGAAGTTTCATGGCGATTGGAACGGTTCCGGGTGGCCGACATTGGTGCTAGAACCACTCTAACAGCCGTCATCGGCCACCGCTACGGTTGACCGGAGGGCTTGCGCCCTGCCACGACCATGCATGCGGCGCCCCCGCGGAACCTCGGGCTGGAAGCCGATCCCACCGAGCGTCTAACGTGTGTCGTTGAGCAGCCGACTTCCGCCGCGTAGAATCTGCCGCTCATCCATTCCCTTCACCGGTTTACCAACGCTGGCGAAAAACCACACATGCTCGCAAAAGACATCAAGACAGGTACGGTCGTCGTTCATGAGGGTGCCCCCGTCCTGATCCGCGGCATCACCGTCCACTCGCCTTCGGCCCGCGGGGCGGCAACGCTGTACAAATTCCGCGCCCGCAATGTCCTGACCCGAAACAAGGTCGACATCACAATGAAGGGCACCGACGTGATCGAAGAAGCCGACTTCTCGCGTCGCGAAGTTCAAATGCTGTACACCGACGCGACGCATCTGTTCGTCATGGACAAGGAAGACTACCAGCAATACGAGTTGCCGCTGGAGGATGTCGAAGAGGAACTGAAGTACGTCACCGAAGGTTTGGAAGGCATGCGGGCGATGATTTACAACGACGGTTGCGTGGGGCTGGAATTGCCGGCGGCCGTGGAGTTGACGATCACGCAATGTGACCCCGGTGTCAAAGGCAATTCGGCAACCTCACGGAGCAAACCGGCAACCCTGGAAACCGGGCTGGTGGTCCAAGTGCCGGAATACATCAAAGAGGGCGAGCGGCTGAAGATCGACACCCGGACCGGGGAATACTTGGCTCGCGCATGATCGCTCGTGTGCAATCGCTCGTGTGCAATCGCTCGGGCCAGACGCGGCACCTTTAACCAACCAGGCTTGACGATGTGGAATCGCGATGGATCCTGACGACGACGTGATGCAAGCCTTGGCGAAGCACGACCAACGCGTGGAAGAGTCGGGGCGGTCGATCTGGGTCGGTGCGGAACCGACTTACACCGATCGGTTTTCGGAATCTCCCGAGTGGCTGTTCGATGCTCTCGGCGACGACAAACGGCACCGCGCCCTGGAAATGCTGGCACGGCTGGGACGCCACGAACATGGCGCCGCCGTCCTGCGTTGCGTCGGTCGCCAATATGGCGGCGAACCCCATCCACGCTGGTCGGTGGGCATCTACGCGCGACGCGACGGGGCACGCCTCTGGTCCGGTCCACCGGACCCCGCACTGGCGGCATCGCCGAAAACGGACACACCAACCAACCCGGCAGCGCTGGCCGCCACGCTCTCCAAAGCCCTGCGGGCGATCGGCTTGAACGCGATGACGGTTCAATCGCCGCTGCGGGAACGCCTGGTCTTCCGTACCGATGGCACCCCGCCGCCGAACTGTGCCACCAAGGAACCCGCGCTGGCCAGATCCTCGCTGCACAGCGAGCGGGTGGTGGGCGCCGAAGTCGAAGACGAATTGGCAGAGTCGGGAAACTATTTGATCGTTTGCTCGGATCAAGAGGGTGTTGCGAATCTGGAGCTTCCCAAAATTCCCGACGTCGAACTGTTCGGACGGTTGCTCGGTGCCATTTCAACGGCCACGCTGGAAATGGACCTGTCCGCCGTGATGCTCAGCGGACACGCCCCGCCGGTCGACCCGACCGTCAGCTGGACGACCATCACGCCTGACCCGGCGGTGATCGAAATCAACATGGCCCCGGTCGCCTGCACCGTCGATCTGCTGCAACACCTGCGTGACTTGGAAAACGCCGCGGAACAGGAGCGTCTTGCGCCCTTGCGGTTGCAGTACAACGGGGTGGAAAGCGATTCGGGCGGCGGCGGTCACATCACGCTCGGCGGAGCGCGGCCCACGGTCAGCCCCTTCCTGACCCTCGGACAGTTGTTGCCCAGCGTTGTTCGCTACTTCAATCGACACCCATCACTGTCCTACCTCCACGCCACCGATTCGGTCGGCCCCTCCAGCCAGGCGCCTCGGGTGGACGAAAGCCTGCATCATGATCTGTCAGATTTTGCGCTCGCGCTCGAACTCCTCAAGCGAACCGACAGCCCGACGCCGGACACGCTTTGGAATAGCCTCGCGCCATTTCTTGCGGATCCCTCCGGGAACAGCCACCGAGCCGAAATCAATATCGAGAAGCTTTGGAATCCCTTCCTGGGCGGGCGAGGATGCAACGGACTGGTCGAGTTCCGCGCGTTTCGCATGGCACCCTCCCCCGAGACGACTGCGGCATTAGCGGCCCTGCTGCGGGCCATCGTCACCATGCTCGCCGAGCAACCCTTCGACGAACCCCTGTCCGACTGGGGATCGGAATTGCACTCGCGGTTTTCGCTGCCGTATTACCTGCACCGCGACCTGAAAGAAGTCCTCGCCGATCTCGACGCGAGCGGTCTGGGGCTCGGCGATCCGCTGGTCAAACTGTTACTCCGCGACCGTGACCTGGTCCTCGCCGAACGGAAGCTCGGATCGGCGCATCTGGAGATCCGCAGGGCGCTCGAGTTTTGGCCGCTGGTCGGCGATGTCGCGACCCAAGAACGCGGCGGTTCGAGATTGATCGACTCCAGCACCTCGCGGATCGAAATACGATTGCGACCGACGGATCCGAACGAACTGCTGGATGACTGGAACGTCACCGTCGGCAACTGGTCGATCCCGCTGCAGCGCGTCGAAGATGACGAAGGGGAGGTTGTTCTGGTCGGCCTGCGTTACCGAAGTTTCGTCCCCCTCCGCGGACTGCACCCGACACTCGGCGCCCAGTCGCCGCTGACGCTCTGCTTGTCACACCCAAACGCCGGCCACTGGCATGTTTCGCTACATGACTGGCACCCCAAAAGCGAACCCTACGCTGGGCTTCCCGCCAACGTGGAGGAAGCCCGCCAGCGGCGCGAACAACGCTGCGTCGTCGAGCCGATCGACGCAAAGGCGATCGCGCCGACGGTCTCGCCACCCGGCGATGCCGTCTGCGATCAAATCGTGGATCTCCGCTGGCAGCAGCCCAAAGCGTAGTGATTGCAACCGGCGATTCAGGCACGGTTGATCATCAACGGGCTTCAGCCCAACACCGCAAAGTTAAGCGTGGTTTTGCTCAGGTCGGGGCCCGTAGGCTCGC
>NZ_JANZKV010000162.1:0-47805 GCF_025060895.1 Stieleria sedimenti
TATTGGGCTGAAGCCTGCACCAACCCTGATACCCGTGCCATTCGTACCTGCCCGCTTTTCCGCTCGCGAGGTGAACCACTGGAAGTCGGCTGGGGTACTACGATAAAATTGAGACGTTCCGCCGCGTTGTCTTTGCCCCCCCCCTCCGTGCAATCCCGATCGGGTTGCTGGCGAGCCGTCCATGTCTGAAATCGTCCATTGCCCGAAGTGCCATTCCGCCGTCACGGTCGGTGCGGACCAAGCCGGCAGACGCGTGCAGTGCCCCAGTTGCCTGAAGGAATTCCTCGCCCCCTCATCGCTCGGTGGTGCCGGATCGAGCGATGAAGATGAGGATTGGCTGTCGCTGGCTGATCCAGAGGAGCTCACCGCTCCGCCCACCGCATCCGACTCCGGATCACCGGCGGCAGCGCCACCGGATGTCGACGACGACGACCTGTTCGGCGAAAACCCGTTCGTCGACCTCCCCGACGAGGATGGTTTGGACAGCGAATCGGACCCGACAGATCTGTTCGCAGGACTGCCATCACTGGACGAACTGCCGAGCTTCGCGGGCGGCCCAGCAACGGGCGGCCCAGCAACGGGCCCGACGGCCGGCCCGGCGGCGGCCAAGCCGACGCCGCCACCCGAAGCCGCCGCGACGATCGACCCGAACGAAGAGTTCCGGGTGACCTGCCCGATCTGTGGCAGCATGCTGTCGGCCAAAGTCAAGCAGACCGGAAAGACGATCAAGTGCGGTGACTGCTACAGCGAAGTCCGCGTCCCCAAGCCGCCGAGAAAAAAGATCCAGCCGCAGCGTGACGACAACGCCGAGACGTTTCAATTCGTCGAAACCGGCGCGACCGGCCGGCCGGAAGATCCCTTCAAGAAAAGCGCCGACGAACTGCTGCGCGAGGCCGCCCGGGAGCCTGACGACAAGCAGTCCGAACCGGCGTTCGACGCCCCCAGCACCATCGGATGGTTCAAAACCGTCTTCGGGATCTTCGTCGACCCCGGGGTCATCAGCCATTTTTTTGGACTCTCGATCCTGTTGGCGATTCCCGCGGCCCTGACGGTCGCGCTGCCCGTCTTTGCACTGGGCATGTTTCCACTGGGATTACTCGGGATCACCCTGGCGGTGTCCTGTGGATTCGCGATCCTTTTCGGCGTGGCCAACGAACATGACCGCATCGAAGACTGGCCCACACTCGACCCGACCGCCTGGTTTGAATCGCTGTGGCTGGTCGTTGCGGCGACTGCGATCGCCGTGGGACCGGCCTACGTCATCGCCACACTGTTTGTCGCCGTCCCGGTGGTCAAGCTGGGCCTGGTGATGTTCTCGATCTACGCCGCGTTTCCGATCATCTTGCTTTCGATGTTGGACGAACAATCGATCACGTCGCCCTTTTCCGCCGACGTCAGCAAGAGCATCACGCGGTGCCAGGAAGAGTGGGGTGCCTTCTACTTTTCAACCGGACTGCTGTTTGCCGCCCTGTTCGGCTACTTCGTGATGTGCTCCCTTTCGCCGGCCAGCATCGCGATCGGGGTGACCCTGTCGATCGGCGTGGTGTTCATGTACTTCGCCATCCTGGGGCGGCTGGCGTTGGCGATCGGCGAGGTCGTTGACCTGACGGCCTTGGACTCCGAGGACGACGAAGAAGAAGATTAGTCGGCAAGAAAGTGGCGTAAGCTTCCAGCTTGCGTTCTCGGTTTCACTTGTGAAACGCAAGCTGCACGCTTACGGCACTCTTTATTGTTTTGTGCTTAGGCGTTGCTGCCATAGGGCCGCGTGCTGATGACACCTTCGGCGGGACTTGATGCGGTCCCATAAAGCCGCTTGGGGATGCGGCCGGCCCGAAAGGCGTGACGACCTGCGATCGCGGCATGCTTCATCGCCTTGGCCATCAGAACCGGATCGCGGGCGTGGGCGATCGCGGTATTGAGCAGCACCGCATCCCCGCCGAGTTCGAACGCTTGGCTGACGTCGCTCGCAGTGCCGACTCCGGCGTCGATGATCACCGGGTAATCGGGATCGTCCTCTTTGAGATACTCTAGGATGATCCGCAGGTTATTGGGATTGAGCAATCCCTGTCCGCTGCCGATCGGGCTGCCGGCGGGCATCACGCTGGCCGCGCCCGCCTCTTTGAGTCGTCGCGCCGTGACGGGACAATCGCTGGTGTAGCAGAGGACTTGGAATCCGTCGGCGGCCAGTTCGCGACACGCCGCCACCGTCTCGGCGGGGTCGGGCAACAAGGTCTTGCTGTCGCCGAGGACTTCGAGTTTCACCCAATCCGCGCCGGAGTTACCGAGCGTTTTGAGGATTTCGCGGCCGAGTTTGGCGGCGCGAATGGCATCCGCGGCGGTGTAGCAACCGGCGGTATTGGGCAACAAGGTGTAACGATCCAGATCGATGAAATCCAAGATATTCTTGCCGCCGCGGTCGTAAAGCCGTTCGCGGCGGACGGCCACGGTGACGCAATCGGCTCCGGACGCATCGAGTGAGTCACGCATCTGCTCCATCGTGTCGTAACGCCCGGTGCCGACGATCAACCGACTGGCGAGCGTGTGGGAGCCCACGACGAGCGGTGCGTCATCGGCCTCGGCAGAAGCATTGGGAGTGGATGCGATGGACAATGGATTACCCGCCTCCGACCAAGGTTACGACTTCGACGTCGTCGCCGTCACGAACGATCGTGTCGGCATACGTTTCACGTGGGACCACATCCGCGTTGATCTCGACGGCCAAATAGTTCGGCGGCACCTCGACGGTGTCGAGCAGTTGCTCGACACTCATTTCCGAATCGATTTCGACGCGTCGGCCGTTGACGGTGATAGAGATCATCGGTTGGACTCAGTCATTGTCGTCGTCAAAGGCCGCATCAAAGGCGCGGGTGCTGGGCGAGAAATCCAGCTTCTTGGTGAACTGGCACGCTTCGGCGGCACCGAACTCGCGCTCCATCCCACTGTCTTCCCACTCGATCGACAGCGGTCCGTTGTACCCGATGTCGTTGAGCGCGCGAATGATTTCTTCAAAGTTCACTCCGCCGCGCCCGGGGCTGCGGAAATCCCACCCGCGTCGCGGGTCACCGAAATTCAGATGGCTGCAGTTGATCCCGCTCGTTCCGTCCAAGGTCACGATCGCATCCTTGATGTGCACGTGGTAGATCCGATCGGGGAAACGACGCAGAAACTTGACCGGATCGACGCCCTGCCAAATCAGGTGGCTGGGGTCGAAGTTGAATCCGAATTCGGGCCGGTGGTCGAGTGCTTCCAGCGCTCGCTCGGCGGTGTAGATATCGAAGGCGATTTCGGTCGGGTGGACTTCCAGCGCGAACCGCACGCCGCATTCGCCGAACACGTCCAGGATCGGATTGAATCGCTCGGCCAGCAAATCGAACCCGGCATCGATCATGCTCGGCGGAACCGGCGGAAAGGAGTACAGCAGATGCCAGATGCTGCTGCCGGTGAAGCCGTTGACGACTTCGACGCCGAATTTCTGGGCCGCCCGTGCGGTGTTTTTCAGTTCTTCGATCGCCCGGGTGTTGACCGCATCGGGATCGCCGTCGCCCCAGACGTAATCCGGCAAGATCGCTTGGTGGCGTTGGTCGATCTGATCCAACACGGCTTGGCCGACCAAGTGGGCGCTGATCGCGTGGCACTGCAGTCCGGCGTCGTCGAGAGCCTGGCGTTTCTTGTCGCAGTAATCGTCCTCGGCGATCGCCTTGTCGACTTCAAAATGATCGCCCCAGCATGCCAGCTCGATGCCGTCATAGCCGAATCCGCTCGTTTTTTGGACCATGTCGGTGAACGGAAGGTCTGCCCATTGACCGGTAAACAGGGTGACAGGACGCGACATGAAGCTCTCCAGAGGGAAACGGGAAGGTGAGAAATACGAAAAGATGAAATTGGAAGGAATGCGATTCGATGCTTCCAGCGGTATTTTGCGCACCCACTGCTAAAACCTGCAACAACCCTGAAAACCCTGCAACCACCCCGAAATCGCGGTTCACGGTCAAAATGGTGGTCACCGGACCCAATTTGGGCACCCTGGTCACCGAGAGAGTTTCAATTCAAAGCGGCTGGAGACCACGCCGAGTCCATTGAGCGTTACCATCCTTGGCCTAGAATAAGATGGCTGAAACTCCCACAAGGCGATTTCTGACCCGTGTGCATTTCCGACCCGTGTGTTTGGCCCGGCTCCTCCTTTTTCTGCAAGACTCGAAATGGCTCATAAAAACGGCAAGACGGCTTCGGCTCCCCACCCCACTGGTTCCACCACCGCAGAAGCTGTCGCCAATCGACTCCGCCAATCGCTGCTCCATCAGCGGGAAGAGTTGGAGGTCGATAAACTGTTCCGAGCCCTCGTCAAGCTGGAAGGCAGCGACTTGCACCTCAAGGTCGGCCAGCCGCCGATGGTCCGCGTCGGCGGGACGCTCAAGCCGCTCAACCGCGGCCCGATCGACTCCGAAGAAATGGTCGACCTGTTGCTGCCGATGATGGACGAGCGCAACCTGCTGATTTTCGAAGAGGAAGGCGGTGCCGACTTTGCCTACCTGATGATGGTCGACGGCGTGCGTTGGCGTTTTCGTGTCAACATGCTCAAGTCGCTGGGGAATATTGGCTTGGTCGCCCGGCGGATCAATAACTTCATCCCCGACTTTCGCGGGCTTTACCTGCCCGATTCGATCGAAGGCCTGTGCCACTACGAACAGGGCATGGTGCTGTTGGCCGGGGTGACCGGTAGCGGCAAAAGTACGACGATCGGATCGATGCTCAACTACATCAATTCGATCTACCGCAAACACATTTTGACCCTCGAAGACCCGATCGAATTTATCTTCACCGAAGACAAGTGCCTGATCAACCAGCGGGAAATGGGGCAGGACGTCAAGGATTTCAGCATCGGGATGAAGCATGCGGTGCGTGAAGACCCCGACATCATCTTGGTCGGGGAACTTCGTGACGAAGAGACTTTCATGACGGCGATTCACGCCGCCGAGACCGGTCACTTGGTGTTCGGAACCATCCACGCGGCGAGTGCGTCGACGACGATCGGCCGGATTTTGGACCTGTTTCCCGAAGAAATGCACAACGCGATTCGCAGCGCGATCGCGTTCAACATGAAAGGCATCGTCGCCCAAAAACTGCTCAAAAGCATCAAACCCGGCGTCTCACGAGTCCCGACCTGCGAAGTGATGACGTTCAACCCGACGATCCGCAAACTCGTCCTGGAGGGCAAGGACGAGAAACTGCCCGACGCAATTCGCATCGGTGCCGATGACGGAATGCAGGACTTCACCATGAGCCTGAAAGGCCTGATCGACGACGAATTGATCGATCGTCCCACCGCCTTCGCCGTCGCGCCGAACAAAGACGCGCTGAAAATGGCTCTCAAGGGCATCGATGTGAAAGCCCCCGGTATCTTGTAAGCTCTTGCGGCGACCACTTCCTTTGCCAACTCAACTCATCTGCTCTTGCCCGTAATTGATGGCCGAACAACCCCCACCCCAACTCTGGCAATCCGTTGCCCCCGTCGAATTCTCGCCCAAGCTTAGCGACAACACGAAAGTCCAAGCACTGCTGATCAGCACCCGCCAAGGTGCCGGCTATGAAGTCGCTGCCGGGCAGATCTCTCACGCGATTCAGTCGCGTGCCACCCAGGTCTTGCTCGACTTCACCGCCGCCGGCTGCCAGATGCGGTACATGATCGACGGACTTTGGGAACAGTTGCCGGCACTGGACCGCGAAACGGGTGACGGCATGTTGTTCGCGCTCAAGCAACTGTGCCTGCTCAACCCCGCCGATCGGCGGAGTGCCCAGTCGGGTTCGGTCGCGGTCAAACTCAAGAAAGAAAAGTTTGACCTGGTGCTGCAATCCCAAGGCGTGCCCACGGGCGAACGCGTCCTGGTTCGCTTGGATTCGCTGCAGATCCCATTCGAGACGCTCAGCGATCTCGGCATGCGGGACAAAATGGTCGCCACCTTGAAGCAGCACCTCAACGATGAAGCCGACATCGTGCTGCTGACCGCTCCGAAAACCGAAGGCCTGACGACGACCTGGAACGTGGGCATCAACGCCGCCGACCGCTTCTTGCGAGATTTCCAGTCCTTCGAAGACCAGGCCCGACCGGAACCTGAAATCATCAACATCAGCGCCAATTATTACGGCGGCAGCACGGGCCTGACGCCCTATGAAGCGGTCCGCAAGGCGATCCTCAAAGAACCCGACGTCTTTCTGTTCCCCGGAACCGTCGATGCCGAATCCTTTCAACTGGCGCTCGACCAAGTCAGCAAAGCGGAAAAGAAAATCATCACACGGATGGTCGCCGGCGGGGCGGTCGAGGGGCTGGTGCGTTTGATCGCCCAATACCCCGAGCAACGCGCCAAGATCGCGCAAAAGGTTTCCTGCGTGCTCGGCCAACGTCTCGTCCGCCGACTTTGCGATAACTGCAAAGTCGGATTCCAGCCGCCGCCCCAACTGTTGCAACAACTCGGCATTCCCCCGGGACGGGTCACGCTGTTGTACCAACCCTTCATTCCGCCGCCGATCGAACAACAGGTCGATGAGAACGGTCGCCCCGCACCGATCACGCCGTGCCACAAATGCCAAGGCCGTGGCTACCTGGGACGCATCGCCATCTTTGAACTGCTCACGCCCGGCCCGCAGTTGCGCGACGCCTTGACCAAAACCCAGGACGTCGCACGGCTGGCCGGAATCGCCAAATCCGAAGGTTTCCACGGCGTGCAAACCGAAGCGGTGCTGACCATCGCCCGCGGTCTGACCGGTTTAGATGAACTGAAACGCGCCTTCGCCAAGAAAGCGTAACCGTGGGGTAAGCATCCTGCTTGCCAATCGGAGGCGTTCGCGGAACGGCGTGCGCCGTCCTGTCGATTGGGTGAGCCGTGACGCGTGAGCGGTCGGGCATCCTGGCGTTGCCCGAGGCCTGACGGCCAGCGGCTCACCATTGACTCAGCTGAACCCGATTGAATCAACAGACCGCCAGCCGTCCGGTCTCACCCTCAATCAGAAACGGTGACCGGGCATGCCTCGCGAGCTCGGCAATCGCAAGCTGGAAGCTTACGCCACGTTTAGATCACGCCTTCGAATAGCGCCGACCCGATCCGCACCATCGTCGCGCCCACGGCGATGGCTTCGCGAAAGTCACCGCTCATGCCCATCGACAGTTCGGGCAACGCGTAACGGCCGGATTCGACCAGCCGGTCACGCAAATCCGCGACGCTGCGAAATTGGTTCGCCGCCACGGCCGATTCCGTTCCCCATCCCGCCATCGCCATCAATCCCACGACCCGCACCGCGACGAGTCCGGGAATTTCCAACAACCGGCCGACCGCCTCGGGCGAAAGACCGGTCTTACTCTCATCGCCGCTGATGTTGACCTCCAACAAGACCTCGGCGACGCGTTGCTGGCGACTCGCTTCCTGGTCGATCGCGCGCAACAACCGCTCGCTGTCGACCGAATGGATCAGAGGATCAAAGCGGAGCATCCGCCGGAGCTTGTTGGTTTGGACATGACCGATCATGTGCCAGCGCAAGCTGCGATGGGGGTCGGCGGAGACGGCCGGGGCGATCGCTTCGGCTTTCTGCCACAACACTTGCGGACGGCTCTCGCCCAAGTCGCTGCAGCCGGCGTCAAAGAGCATTTCCGTCGTCGCCGCGTCGACATACTTCGAGACTCCGATCACGCGGACCGAACCGGGATCTCGGCCCGCCGCGGCGGCGGCTTGGCGAACCTCGTCGTTGACGGACATCCAATTACGACGGATCCGTTGGGCGGTCTCATGGGGCTGCGACATCGCGTTCATTGCGTCAGCTGGGATTGTCTTCCACCGTGATCAAGTCCTCGTATGACTCTTCCTTGACATCGAATCGGGCACAATAAAAGTCGGCGATCATTTGTTTGCCCAAGAACGTTCGTGGCCCCGACGGAGCCATCGAACGGTAAAGGATCCAGTGGGACTTTCCCATCTGAATCCGATACGCCGCGGCGGTACGCTGCGGGATCAGTTTCAATTGCTCGGCAACCGTCAGCTGTCGCCATGTTCGTTTCATCGAAAACCGGTCCCGCGAAACGTCCACCCAGAGGGGCACGAACAACTGACCGTGGCCCTGTGAGGCGAGCAACAGGTGTCGATCTTCGGTCGCCCGCAGCCGCGTCGGCGAAGGCGAATTTTTCCATTCCGCTGCCGACAACGGCAACACCAACGCGCGTCGACGATGGTCGCCAAGAAACAACTCCGTCGTCTCCGCTTCAGGCTCCACACCGATCCCATCGGCAAGCGGGAAACGGATCTGATAGTCGATCAACGGCAGGGAGGTCGATATCGCCTCACTGTCAACACCCTGGTTACGGTCGTGCCGCGCGTCGGCGGCCCGATGCAGTTCTTCATGGAACTGTCCCCGAACGATCGCGTCGGCAAAGAAACAACAGCGATCGTCGCGCAGGACCATGAACTGACGCTGCAAAACATAACCCGCCTCGTGCAGTTGCTCCATTTCCAGATAGTGGACGTCGTCGTCGGTGTACTCGCAGGTCGACACCCAGTCGCCCAGGGGTTCAAGGGGCTGACCGTCGATCGCGATAGTGGTTTCACAGCGACCACTGATCACCGTCGATTTTCCTGCGGTCCATTCCAGTCGCGACTGGCGATCGGCGTACTCGACCACCGTTCGCCCGCGCCGCACGTCCCATTCGGGAAGCAGACAGGCCACTTTGGCCTCTTCGTCGTGCAACATGGCTTCCGGCAAACTGACCTGCCACGCCAGTCGTCCCTTCGTCTGCCCTGTCCCCAAAGCGGCCTTGATCGCGGGCTGCAACGTTTCCGGATCCAGTTCAGCGGCGGAGGTCAAAAGCCCGTGTTTTCCCAAGTCATCCTGCACGTCTCGCTCGCTCAAACTTGAGAACGCCTGGACGCCACCGCGACCGGTCAACGCTGCAACCCACGTCGTCAACTCGATCGCGATCTCGTCAATCGCTTTCTCAAAGGCCGTGGAGACGACCGACGTTTTGGACTTTGACTTGCCGTTTTTTCGCTTCGTCTTTTTCGCCGGCTTGGGTGGTTCGACGAACTGCAGCAGACGACGTGAACGCAATAAGGAAGCCAACACGAGCCGGCACTGGTGTGGCCGGGCGAGCACGGCCGAAACGGAAAGATCATCTTGCTCACACCACTTCTTGAGCGCCTCGATGCTGCTGCCGGCCAACCGACGGCACGAGGGCAGCGCGGCGAGACGCTGCGAAAGTGTCAGCCCGATTTCGGCAACGCCGACCAAAACGGCCGGGTGAGTGGGATCACATGGAAGCAGGCCGTCACGAAACTCTTGAATCGTCCCCAACAGGCTCCACCAGTCGGGTTCCTCAAGGTGCTGCAACAATCCCGGCATCGCCGCCGACCAAATCAGGACATTCCAGACGTCGCTCAACACGTCCGGGCTGCGGATCAGTGACTCTTGAAAACGTCGCACCATCACGTCCGGCTCGATCGTGCGAAATCGCTTGCCGCCGGTGCTCGCACCGGCCGCCGTCCGGGTCAACCATTGTGTTTGGATGTCGCAGGGCGTTTGCAACGCGGTCGCCGCCCCCCAACGATAAATCGTTCCCCGCCACACCGCGTCGCCAAAGACCACGCCGATCGGTTGCTTCTGTTGGGCGGCGAGGATCCGTTGACGTAAGGTCGTCCACTGGGCGGACGTCAGAGGGGATTCCTCAAGCACCACCGCGTCATTTCCGGCTGTCGATGTAGCGGCAGCGGCAACCGATTGCGGTGAGGATTCGCTCGGGTCAGGCATTTTGGGTTGTCGACGCTTTCGGGGCATGGGAGGCTGGATTCGGACAGGTCGAAAGGCGAAGATGGAAGACAGACGGCAGCGCGACAAAAAGGGCACCGGTCGATCGGACGCTACCTTACTCGCCATGCTTGACTCTTGCACCCACTGTCCACGCGTCCCATCGCATCCAAATCCAATCTCATCTGCGGCCTTTATGAATAAACGAATCCCACTCGGTTTAGGCTGTTTGCTTCTCGGGCTTTGGATTCCGTTGGTCGGTTGCGGCCCATCGGCCCCCCAAGACGCGACCGACACGGCAACGGAACGCCCCTCCGAACTTTCCGATCCGCTGAATTCGGCAATCGCCGGCGAACCTGAGACGCATCCATCCGATCCGGCCGCCCCCCCGGTTGAACCGCAACCGAAACCGAAATCCCCCGAGCCCTCCGACCTCGTCGCGGCGCCGGACGAAATGGAGTCCGGTCCCGGTCGTCCGCTGCCGTCACCGCCGGACATGTCCCCGAACGAGGACAACGCGAACGCCGAAACGGCGACTGCCGACGCCGCCCCGGAAGCCGCCACGCCCGAGGAAGAGCTTCCCCAATGGGAACCCGACGGGCCGACCGCCGAAGAAATCGCGCGGAAAGCATTTCAGCCGCCGCCGGATGCGAAACAGCTGAGCGCCACCGGTCGACTGTGGATTGATCCCAAACGTCAGCGTGTGATCATCGATGGCTATGTCGCGCTCAAACGCGGGGCACTGGAAATGTTCGCCTGCCCGGTCGGGACGAAAGAACATGAATCGATCGTCGCAGCGCTGGCCCGATCGCGTGAAGTGCACGCCGCCCTGCTGGCGGTCGATGCGACGCCGGGAACCCCGGTGCGATTTCGGCCGGAATTTGCGCCGCCGACCGGCCAGGTGATCCGGGTCTGGGTCTGCTGGTACGATGCCCAGGACGAATTCCACGTCGTCGATGCCCGAGAGTGGGTCCAGGATTTACAGACGGAAAAGGCGATGACGGCCGAATGGGTTTTTGCCGGCAGCGGGTTCTGGCAGGACGAAGAAACCAAACAAGAACACTACATGGCCGACTCCGGCGACATGATCTGTGTCTCGAATTTTTCCAGCGCGATGTTGGACGTAGCGATCCCCAGCAGTGCCGACGCCGACTCGCTGAGGTTTGTGCCGTTCGAATCCAAGATTCCCGATCGCGACACCCCGGTGCGGCTCTTTTTGCTGCCGGTGTCGAATCCGTCGGACGCACCGCCGCCGTCAAAACCGGCCGATCGTGCCGAATTGCCGACCGCGAGGGATGTCCCGCGGGCCCAGTGATCCGATCGACAACATTTGACTGGCAAATAGCCCGCCAACTGCAAAAACCGGTAGAAATGCACAACCGGCACGGCCGCAACATTCATGGTGTCCGGGGGGGCTGATCCCAAGTGAAAGGACGAATCCGGGGATAGGATGAAAAGTGCAACGTAGTGTTCGATGACGAAAACCGCCCGGTCTGGGCGATTCCAACCGTCGGAGCACAACACTATGCACGCGTTGAAACAGAAACTCTCTCGAACGTTCGGCCCGGACAGCCTGATTTTCGGATCGGCGGTCCTCTTTCTTGTCTTCATGCACCAGATGGCGTTCGAGGATCGTTTCGTCCTGATTCTGTATTATCTGGCGGCCGTCGGATCCGCCTATGCGCTGGTCCGTCGTCGCGCCTTGGGACTTGCCAGCGCGATTGTCGCCGTCGTCACCGCGACGATGTTCGCCCAGCTCTACTACGCGGCTGAACCGACGACCTGGAGTCCGATCTTCGACGCGGTCCGGGACATGGCCGCCCTGGGTGCGGTGCTGTTTCTCACCGTCCGCGTGTTGATGGCCAGCTATCGGCTGCAACGTGAAGAAAAACAGCGGGCGCTGGAAAACCAAATCCAGGAACAACTCGTCGCGATGCGTGCCCAGGCCCTCCGACAAACCTCCCATGAAGTCCGCACGCCGCTGTCCACCATCACGGCCATCAGCGAAACCTTGCTCGACGGAAGCACCGGCGAGCTGAACGAATCGCAACGTGAGTTTGTGCAAGACATCGATGATTCCGCTCAGCATCTGTTGGCGCTGGTCAACGACATCTTGGATTATGCCAAAGCCGAAGCAGGCATGATCCGCTTGGCACCACAACCGGTGGCGTTGGCCGAATTGGTCTCCCAGTGTGTGTCGATGGTCAGCGTCCGGGCGAAAGACGAAGAGATTTCGATCACCGCTCAAGTCGACGTGGAGTTGAACGAAGTGATCGCTGACCCATTGCGACTGCGACAAATCCTATTGAACCTGCTCTCCAACGCGATCAAGTACAACTCCAGCGGCGGCAGCGTGATCGTACAGATCCGCCCCGACGAAAAGAACATGTTCCGCATCAGCGTGCGAGACACCGGCCGCGGCATCGCTCCAGAACACATGGAGCATTTGTTCGAGCCCTATTATCAAGCCGCGATCGCCGACCAAGGCATCGGCACCGGACTCGGTTTGGCGATCATCAAGCACCTGACCGAACTGCACGGCGGAACCATCGACGTCGAAAGTGTCGTCGACACCGGAACCATGTTCACCATCCGTTTGCCGCGTGAAGCGGAAATGTGCGACGAACCGGCCGGCGAACGAACGCTGCGTCCCGAAGACGCGGTGTTGAATCTTGATCTGGCAGGTGTCTAGTGCTTCGTCAATGTTTAAACAGAGGGTGCCGCGGAAAAGGGGTCAGGTACCAAAAATGCGGAGCACCCTGCGGGCCATTTGGTTTTTGTACCTGAACCCGTTTCCGATCCAAAACTTGAGCCAGCACGGGAATAGAAAGGTTGATCATGATCGAACGCAATGAATTGAATACAGGTTTCGCCGAAGGGTTCGCCGAATCGTTTTCGCAAGCGGCCGTGGATGCCCAACGCAAAATGCGAATCCTGGTCGCCGACGGAAACGCAACGATTCGCAAGCTGTTGCGGATGGGGCTGGTCGGAGAATCGTACGAGATCATCGAGGCCACCAACGGGCCCGACGCCTACGCCTGCGCCACCGCCACGCCGGAGCCACACGCGATCCTTCTGGACGCCGGCTTGGGCGGAGGGATGGACGGATTGAAAGTTTGTCGCGAATTGAAAAGCGACATGCAATACCGCACCATTCCGATCGTCATGCTGACGACCACCGGATCGAATGAAGAAATCAATGAGGCGGTCGAGGCCGGCGCCGACGAGTTTCTGAGCAAACCCATCAACCGCGGCGAATTGAAAGTCCGCTTACGATCGATCACGCGGCTTCACAAGGGCAATGCGGAATTGATCGGAGCCGAAAGCGTGGCGCTGTCTCTGGCCCGTGCCGTCGCCAGCAAAGACGGATACAGCAGTGGCCATGTCGAGCAAGCCGCCAACTTCGCCGTCGCGTTCGGGAAAGCCATCGGCCTCGACGCGGCGGAACTCAAGATGCTTCGCTACGGAGCGATCCTTCACAACGTCGGAAAGATCGCGATCCCCGATTCGATTCTGGAAAAGACGGGACCACTCACCCCGCGCGAGCGCGCCCTGTTCCACCAGCACCCGCGAGTGGGCTGCGATATCTGCGCGCCGCTGAAACCGTTGGCCCCCGTGCTGCCGATCATCCGACACCACAAAGAACACTTCGATGGAACCGGCTATCCGGACGGTTTGCGCGGCAACGAGATTCCGCTCAAGGCTCAAATCGTCGGCATCGTCGATGTCTACAGCGCCCTGACCAATGATCGCCCGTTTCGACGCGCCAAGTCGCAAGCCGAAGCCGTCGAAATCTTGCGACATCGCGCCAAGCAGGGAATTCACGACCCCGAACTGGTCGACAAGTTCTGCGAAATGATTCAAGACGAAGCCCCCGAAGACGCCGCGGATGCTTCGACCCACTCCGTTCCATCGCACCTCGCGACTCCCGCCATTTAACTTTTGTTCTGCCGAACTGCCATGCCCACCGAAAAACGAAAAGTGCTGATCGCCGAAGACAATCCCGGCTTGGCTCGCGTGTTGTCGTTCAAATTTAAATCCTGCGGATTCGAACCGATCACCTGCGGCAACGGCGGCGAGGCATGGAAATCGTTCTGTGATAGCCAAATCGCTGCGGTCGTCAGCGACCATGAAATGCCGATCATGTCGGGGATCGAATTGATCGAACGCGTCCGCGAAATGGACGCGACGCTGCCATGCTTTTTGGTCACCGGACGTCAACTGGAATTGTCGCGTGACCCCCGCGTGGCCAAGTTGAAGATCCATACGGTGTTCGGCAAACCCTTCAGCCCCGGAACCGTCGTCTCCGCCGTCAGCGACGCCATCAATCAACATGCGTCCGGAGTCGCCTGCCCACCCGCCTCCGCTGCATCCACGTCGACCGGGGGAGTGCCGTCGACCGGTCAACCAGGAGCAACTGCATGAGTCCAGCGGTCGAGCAAAACGGTACGCCCCGAGGCGATGCAGACGAGGCAGCGGTTTCCGAGGCAGCGGCTTCCAACGTCAAAGTCTGCACCTACGACCAAGGTGGGCTCGACGGTTCACTCGCCCATATCCTGGCCGAGGGGATCGGTTTGTCGGTCACGGTGGTCGAAGCACGTGACGGCGGACACCCCTTGATCGTGCAGGCGACCGCCGACCCGCATCGCGTGCACACCGAACACTCGACCGGCACCGCCACAGTTCGCCAAGCACTCGCGCTGCCCGCCGGAGGGATCGCCGTCTGGTCGGCGCCCGCGGACCATGCCGAACGAATCGGCCGCCACGCGTTGACACTGCTCGACCTTGAAATCTCACGCAACGAAACCAAACAGTTACTGGCCGAAGTCGATTCGTTGACCAACCAGGTGATGCAGGACTTTGAAGAGTTGTCGCTGATCCGCGCGCTCGCCTCCAGCCTGGAACTTCCACAGACCGAAGAGGACACTGACGGTTTCGTGCTCGCCTCGCTGATGCCCTTGGTCAGCGGCGTGGGCGCCGTCTCGATCGCCGCCATCTTGGTGGATGATTCCGGACGACAGCAACGTCGCCCTCTCTGGACCGGAACGCAACTGATCCAAGACGAATCGGTGTTGGAACTGATCCAAAGCCATGCCGCGGAATTGAGTCAGCAACCGGTCGTCCGCAATCGCAATATCGGCGACCAACATTGCGGCGTCGCCGGATTGGACGAATACGTCATTGTCGAGTGTTCCAGCGAAGGGCGTCTGCACGGCTGGGTGATGGCGTGCAATCGGGTGAAAGATGATGTCGATGACGTGCCGTGGGCTCAGCTCGGATTCACGACCGTGCAAGCGTCACTGATGGAAACGGCAACCAATCAGTTGGCCGCTCAACTCAACAACATTCGCTTGCTTCGGCAAAAAGAAGAACTGTTTACCGATGTCATCCGCGCACTCGTCAACGCCGTCGAAGCCCGCGACCCCTACACCTGCGGGCACAGCGAACGCGTCGCCAGCTTCGCCCGTTGCCTGGCATCGAAGATCGGGTTCACGTCCGCGGAATGCGAACGGATTTACTTGACCGGTCTGTTGCACGACGTCGGCAAAATCGCCATCCCCGATGGCGTGCTGCAAAAACCCAATCGGCTCAACGACGAAGAACGCGCGATCATCGAAACGCACACGGACTCCGGCTGGCGCATCTTGCAAGAACTCGATGCCCTGCAGGACATCTTGCCCGGTGTGCTCTACCATCATGAACACTGGAACGGTGAAGGCTATCCCGATCAATTGGCCGGGGAAAACATCCCGATCGATGGTCGGATCCTGGCCGTCTGCGACGCCTTCGATGCGATGACCAGTGATCGCCCCTATCGTCAAGGCATGTCGATCGACCGCGCGGTCACGATTCTCACCGACGGCGCAGGCACATTCTGGGATCCCAACCTGATCCAAGTCTTTCATCGGAACATCGACGAAATCAACGAAATCCGCATCAACCACCAGCCGCGTCGACCCGCGACCCGACCGGCCCCCATCGATGGGCGGCCCATCATCGGGACCCCGGGATTCACCGTCCCCGCCGAGACGCCCCAACCATCCACGCCCGGCCAGTCGTAGGCATGCGTGTCGACACCGCTTCAGTCACCCTCCCCGGGGGACGTCGATTCTTTTACTGCGGGATTTAGCAACTGATTTCGATTCTCTCCCTCTGGGAGAGACGGCGTTTGCGCAGCAAGCAAACGCCAGAGAGGGCCGGCGTTACCCAAGTCTTGGCGACTCCCGCTACGATCAACTCCGCCACTGATACAATCGACGTCCCGCAGCGAGGGCAGGGTCGAACGACCGGGGAGCGTTCGCGGTGGCTCAACACCCTCTGTGACGACAAACACTTGCGACTCACGCCGCGCGACGTTGCGTCAATCCGCTCGCGCCGGACGCCCGATCGATCAGCAATGAGAAATCACCCGGCTTGGCGATCACCAGGTCGACCCCGGCCTCCATCGCCGCGGACTTTGCTTTCGGCGTGATGTTTCCGCTCACCCAAACGTGCTCCCGCGGCGGATCCACCAAGCGGTCCATCAAGCGGTCCCAGGGCTGACCTTGAGTCGCCGAATCATCCCACCAGATTTCGTCAAAGCGATGCAGGGTCGCCAACTGGTCGGGCCGGCACCAGATCGCCGAGGCCGGGCCGGAGGAGGCGATCGACAGCAACGCCGACGCGTTGGCGTAGCTCGACGCAACGACCGCGATACTTTGCGGCGCGGCACTGGGCGGGTTGGCCCATCCGCAGCGTCGTAGATACCCCGGCAAAAACGATTCCCACTGATGCCAATGAATCGTCGGCACGTCAAACAGATCGGCCGGCGAAGGTCGCGCACCGGCACACAGCGGCCCCAACAACAACACCGCTTTGGCATCCCCATGCAACCGACAGAGCGTTCGGAATAGCTCGATCGATTCGGCCGAGTCATTGTCGCGGCAACACAAGATCGTTCGCACCGCCGACGCCGGACGCAGCAATGCTGATTTTAGATCCGCGCGATAAGCCAGCTGCGAAACGTGCGACTCGCAAAAGTCATAGGCATCGCAGTACGCGTTTGAATCGCGATCGCCGATCCACAGCAACGTCCCGTGATCCGTCACACCGCCGTGATCGACCAAATGCATCGACATCTCCCCACCCCGAAGTCCTGTTCGCTTCCATTATGCCGACAACAAAACGTCTGCCTCTTGCAGGCAATGCCATGCTTCGCCCGGGTTTTCACAAGCCCGCAACCGGTTCAGAAATGATTCCATCGCGATCAGTCGGCTGATCTTGGCCAGGGTACGAAGGTGTGCCGAATCGTCGTAAGAGCAGATCAGAAAAAAGACATCGGTCATGTGTCCGGTGTCGGAGAAGGGGATCGGCGCCTGGCTGACGGCCAAGCCGACGACGGTGTCGGCCAAAATCGAGGTTTGGGGGCGACGGGGGTGCATCAGCGCCACGCCACAGTCCAACGCGGTGGGATGCATTTGTTCACGGCTCTTGACGGCCTCCGCCATCGCCGGCGCGTCCCACATCATTCCCGAAGCGGCGACCAGGTCACACATCGAGCGAATCACCGATCCGCGCGTCCGAGCCCGCAACGGAATCTCGATGGTGTCGACGGTGCATAATTCATGCAACTCTCGGTCCTGCGTCTCATCGGTCATGCGGTCCACCACGCGTTGGACGCGTTCCAGTTCAACGCTGTCGTCGCTGGCACCGATTTGATCCTCCAGCCAGTGATGGATCTCGGCCTCGTTGAATCGCCATTGCCCGCCCACCTTGCGCCCCGGCAGACGACCGCGGAGCACCATCTTCTCCACTTTTGCAGGCGTGATATGGAGGTATTGCGCTAATTGGGCTAAATCAAATTCTTCCATTGTCGGCCTAATCAGTTTCTTGGTTGACGCACGTGTTGGCTGATTTCTTTGGTCGACACCGTTCGGAAAAGGTCCCAGAAAATCTTGTTGCGTGTTGTCCGTCCGCAGACGCGGAATTCGCACGAAGCGTCTGATCAATTCGCACGCGTGTCGGTTTCGTTGCCGCGTATGGTGACTGACCGGCACGGGTTTAGGGAGGTCCAAAAACTCCGGATTCTCGGTGAAATCTTTTCAGATTCACTCAAGTTTCATCGCTCCGAAGCCGGTCTCGGTCTTGACCGTGATCACCGATGGAAGCTATTCCCGAGTTCAAGCAGAAGATTTTGACAGCCCCCAACGCTTTGCGGCATTCGTGTGACACTCAGCTCGCCCAGTCCCAGTCCGGCATCGACGCGGCCCTTCCGGCTTGCGGGAAGGCCCGATGGAGCAACGTCCCTGTTCCGCCTGGCGGGCGCGCTTGCATGGCTGGGCTGGATCGCAGTCGCGGGAGCGTCTGCACAATCGCCTGGCAATTCGCTGGATGTTCCACAAACACGTCTCGCCCCGATCACCGCCCCGACCGGCCCCGTCGCGTCCCCGCCGGCAGCTTCGGGACAGGGCTACTCGGGACAGGGCTACTCGGGGCAGGGCTACTCGGGGCAGGGCTACGGGTCGCCCTACAACAGCGCGGCAGGCGTTTCCCAGTTTGATCCCTATGCCGGAGCGCCGGCGTCGGGGTTTGTCCAACCGTCCACATCCGCGCCGATTTTGGGCTCGCCGTCGGGACTGGGCGGCGGTTTATTCGGCGCCCCGACCACCGTGGCCCCCCAAGGTGGATTCTTCGCGCCCGCTTCGCCGCAAGCCACTTACGGAACGCCGATCTACGGTGGACTGGCCAATCAACCGCCACCGATGATCGATGCGGGAAACCTGTTCGGCGGCAACGGGTCGGCGGGCCTGCCTTTGAATCCGTCCAGCAACTATGCCGCTCCGCCGTCTTACGGATATCCGTCGACCGCCTACCCCAGCGGCTCGCCTTCGACGCTGTTCCCCGGCGGACTATTCGGCAACACGCCTTCATTTTCACCGCAGCTGAATCCCTATCGTTTGATCCAACGGATGCGGTTTCGCCACACCTACCTTCAGGACGGCAACGGTAGCGACGACCTGGGGATCAATGACACCGATTTGGCGTTGGCGTTTGCGATACCGAGTTTCCTGTATTCGACTCAACCATTGTTCATCGCGCCATCGTTTTCGATACACCTGTGGGACGGCCCGCAATCGATCACCGGCGCTGATTTGCCGGGCAGCGCCTACAGCGCCTTTTTGGACTTCGCCTGGCAATCCGATCCCAATCGAATCCTGGGCGTCGACTTGGGCCTCAGCGTGGGGATGTTTAGCGAGTTTCAATCCCTCGACATCGACGCCTTACGAGTCCGTGGTAAGGGGCTCGGCACGTTTCGCATCACTCCGGCATCAACGTTGAAAGTGGGCGTTTATTATTACGATCGTGTCGACATCAAACTGCTGCCGGCCGTAGGTCTGTTCTGGCGTCCCAACCCGTTCACGAAAGTCGATCTGTTTTTCCCCCAGCCGCGTTACTCACGTTATCTGTCCACGGTGGGTACCAACGACGTGTGGTGGTACGTCGCCGGTGAATACGGTGGCGGGTCGTGGACCATCGAACGAGATGGCAAAGGCGAAGATCAGGTGGACATCAACGACATTCGCTTGACGACCGGTTTTGAATGGGGCGAAAGCCAGCGGATGCGCGCCGGGCTGCGGACGTGGTTCTTCGAATTCGGTTACGTCGGCGACCGGAAACTCGTCTATCGTCGCAACCCTGCCGACAACCTCAGCGTCGGCGACACCTGGATGTTCCGCCTAGGCCTGGGATATTGATCCGCCGCACCGTGTGTTGCGAAATGGCAACGTCGCGGCGCGACGTGACGTGGCGAATGATCAACACGACGGCCGTCAACGTCTTGATTCACGAGAGAAACACGGCCCGAGATGCCGTGGCACGCCGGTTGCGTCTGTCGCATCGGCATGAACGTCTCTTCCATCGATCGACTCATCTCGCCGCCCCGTGCCGCCGGTGCGCGTTTCCTGCTGCTCAGTTTCATCGGGGTCAGCTTGCTCGGCCTGGCCGGCTGCTCGCCTCCCGCGCTGTTTGAAAATGAATCCGGCGCCTTCGTCCCGAGGATCGACTCCGACGCCGTGATCCCACGCGGAATGCGGCGGACCAAGAACGGTTGGGAAGACGCGTCGCTGTGGCACGTTTCGACGGAGTTTCAATCGCGATCGATCCAGTGCTGGCTGGACATCCAACGGCACCGAGAACCGCACTGGTTGAGGAAGTTTTTTGAACGGATTCGGACGACACCGCCGCTGATGATCGCCGTCATCCAAATCACTGCGATCGCAGCGATCGTCCACATCAGCCAAGCTCACAAAGCGGAACCGGTCAGTAATTCGGCTAAAACTTCCTCTCAACCGTTGCCCTGATCTATGATGCACTGCTGCACCCTCCATCCCGTCTCCGCCACACGCACCCGGCGCAGGTTACCGTGACTCGCATTCTTATCACCGCATTTGAGCCCTATGACCGTTGGAAGCAAAACTCCAGCTGGTTGGCGCTGGTCGACCTGACGAGTTGGTACGAAGGCGCGTTGGAGATCACGACACGTCGCTACCCGGTCGATTTGCCGAAACTGCGCGAGATGCTCGAAGCCGACTTGGCCCGCAACTACGACTTCGCGATTCACCTCGGTCAGTCGCCCGGATCACCCGTGATCAAACTGGAATCGGTCGGACTGAATCTGCGAACCAACGGCGAACCCTTGCTTGTCGATGCGCCGGCGGCCTATCGTTCGACGCTCGATCTGGACGGTTGCCTGGAACGCTTGACCGCGGCGGGAATTCCGGCCCAGATCTCCCACCATGCGGGCACCTACCTCTGCAACGCCGCGCTGTTTCTGAGCCAACACTATGCCGAGATGATGGGGCGTCGAACGCAGAGTCTGTTCCTCCATCTGCCGCTGACACCGGCACAAGTTGCCGCCGACGGATCGGCACTGGCCAGCATGAGCACGCCGATGCAAAGCGCCGCGATCGCGGTGGTCAGCGAGCATCTGGCACAAGCCGATCGCTAGTGCGTTGTGACTGCTACAGCGAGTTGGAGAATGCCGACTGCGTGTGCTCTTGGCTGGGTCGGGCGGTGGGCAAATTCTTGTGGCTGAATGGCGTCAATGCGCCAGCGGGAAAGTAAAATGCCTTGATATCGGGGTGGCGAGAATCCGTCATCGCGCCGACACGAACGACCGTGCCATCAGATAACTCAAGCGTGTAGTCGCAGTCTTTCATTGTTCACCTTCCTGCGTGCAGCTGGACACCAAATCGATTGCCCCCATGCCTCAAGCGTTCCGATCAACAACAGTGGCTTGGACACTGAAGTAACGCGGCAGTGCATCACAAGTCCGCATCGAACTGCCAGGATTTTTGGGAAATGTTTGATTCTAGCTTTCCCCCCGAGACGAACTCTCGCCGAACCGGGTGAAGCGACATGGAGGACGACACGGGAGAACCGCGTCAAAGAATCCTAGACCATGTTCAAGCCAACGCCGCACGTGAACCGCTCGCGCGGCGGTTAACCGTCAAGACCATATTCTTTGATCTTCTTGTGGAGCGTGTTGCGATTCATTCCCAGCCGAGTCGCCGCTTTGGTTTGCACACCGCCGCAGGCCTGAAGGACTTGCGCGATCAACTCCTTCTCCACCACATCGACGACACCACGATGGACATCCGTCGAGTCACGTCCGGCTTGGTCCAATCCGAGTTGCACGACGGTCTTTGTCATCGTTTCGAAGTCAACCGGCCCGGCCGCCTCCAGATCCGCCGCCGGGATCGGCTGACCACTCGTCACGCAGTCGGGCAACAGCTCCACGAGCAACTCGTCGGTTTCAGCCATCACCACCGCGCGCTCGACATAGTTCTGCAACTCGCGCACGTTTCCGGGCCAATGATAATCTCCCAATGCTTCCATCGTGCCGGGGCCGATGTGGGCCACGTAGCGATCGTTCAGCTCGTTGTAGTAGTCCAGGAAATGCGAAACCAACGCGGGGATATCGTCGCGGCGATCGCGCAGCGGTGGGATCTCGATCGGCACCACGTTCAACCGCCAGTAAAGGTCTTCGCGGAAGCGTCCCGCACGAACTTCGCCCATCAGATCCCGGTTGCTGGCCGCGATGATTCGAACGTCGGTTCGAAGCGTGGTGGTGTCGCCGACGCGTTCGAATTCTTTCTCCTGCAACACGCGAAGCAGTTTGACCTGCAGCGTCAGAGACGTGCTGTTGATTTCATCCAGGAAAATCGTACCGCCCTGGGCGGCTTCGAAGCGGCCGGTCCGATTGCTGACCGCACCGGTAAAGGCGCCGCGAACGTGACCGAACAATTCGCTTTCGAGCAGACTTTCGCTTAGTGCCCCGCAGTTGACTCGTACAAAGGGACGGCCGCTGCGATGGCTCAACTGGTGAACCGCACCGGCGATCAATTCTTTGCCGACCCCGGTCTCACCGAGCACGAGCACCGAAGCGTTGCTGACCGCGACACGTCGGGTGATGCGATAGACCTCCCGCATCGCCGAGCCATTTCCGATGATTCCCGGCAAGGGAGCGTTCTGAAGTGTAGTTGCGGGGTTGCCGAGCATTGCCATGAAGCGATCACGGCGGAACCGGACTCTCAATCGAGCCTCGATCACCGCAGGCGTTTCGCCTGATCCAGGAAGTCGTGAAGATTCCGCCCGTTCCGCCAGCGCATCGGAGTGCCCCAATGCCAACGAGCAATCGTGCTACCTCAGCACTGCCGCGAAATTAGCGTTTTGCGGCGGATCCCGATACCGGGTGTGTTTTAACGAGGCTACGAATCACCTTGGAGGGCTGCTGCGCCGGTCATGCGAAAACGGGTCCGCTCACCGATCGAAAGCGGTGGCAATCGACGCTTCGACTCGATTTCGAACAACACATCGGTCAGCGCCGCCGGACTGCCCGGCAGCGGGACCAGGTGAACGGCGGGCGTGTCGTCGCTGATCCAGCGATTGGAGGTGGTCTCCAACTCGGTCCGCCGGAGACTTTTTTCGCTCGTTTCCGCGTCACTGTAGAACACAATCGGAATCCGCTTGCCCTTGGGCTGACGCCTGACCCGATCGACCAATTCGGCCGGTGCCGCATCGGCAATCCTGATCTTGCTGACAACCATTCGCAGGTCCCCGCCACGCTCAATCGCCCGCTCGACCGCGATCGCCGACGTCACCCGCTCGACCGCGTACCCCATCTGGTTGAGGATCGATTCCTGACGGAGTGCGACGACCGGACGCGTTTCCAACAAGATGACCAGCGGGGGGGAATCGAGTGACGCCATCTCCGCCAACGTCTTGCGAACGTAACTCGCCCCTGGAAACGCGAACCCCCTCTCCGACGTGGAAACAACCTGCCAAAGACTGTCCGCCGCCTCATAACGAATCCGCGGCTGGGGATCCCGAACCGCCTCGACCAACTCAGAAAACCCACCATCGCGACTGACCAGCAACTCGGAACCCGCGTTGCCCGAAGCGATGGAATCCGACAGCAGACGCACGATGCCGACCGAGGCGGGGATGTCGTTCCGACTGCGTAGCTCTGCCAGTGCGACCAATAGCGATGATGGATCCAATTGATCGCGATACAACTGCCGGACTTGCTCGACTTGGTCAGGATCCCCCCAATTCACGTCGACCATGACACGATAAGCCAGATCAGCGGCCAACACGCTGCGGGCGACCGCAGGGGGCAAACTTCCCAGCCGCCGCAATCGTTGCGCTGCGTCATAGGCCTCGCGGTATCGCCGAAAAATCTCCGTGCTGCGGTTGGGCTGCACTCCCGTGCGATCGTCATTGACCGACCAAAGGATCGCCGGTGACAAGTCGTTCGGCGTTCGCATCGCAACCGCCCGCAGCGTGTTTAAACGATCGGCCAACACCGCGATGGCGTCGTGCTTTTCAAACCCCTGGGGAAACACCGAGGAACGACGCGCGACTTGGGCTTCCTCCGCCGTCGCATCACTCGCCAACGCCGAAGAGATCAACGTGTCGGTTGCCACGGCAGGATCGAGAACCCGCAGCGCGTCCAAGGCCGTGGCACGAACGCGCGGGGCTCCGTAGAGTGCGAGCTGATTGAGTGCTTGAGCACCACCGTCGCCGAGCGCTTTGAGCACGCCGAGCAACTTGGCGCGATGACCAACTCCCACCCCCCCGGCGATCGCGGAGACGATCGCTTCAATCGCGGCGTTCCCCCCCGCCATCAAGGTTCGATTGGCGCCAAGATTGGCATCAATCGCATCGCCGGCAAGTTGATCGATCGCGGCGCGGAGACGCTCCGGCGACTGCTGGTTCGCCTTCGCCGCAGCCGTCATCTTTTTGATCGCTGAACGGCTGGCGTCACTGAGATCGCTTCGAAGCGAGATCCGCAACAGCAACTCGTTGCCGATCGCATCGGCTGCTTGGGCCAGCTCGGTCGAATCGCCGACACCATCGATTTTCGCCAGCCAACGGTCGACTTGGGGCCAGGCTCCGATTCGAGCCAGTGAGCCGATCGCTTGGGCCCGGTCGAGCCCGCCCCGGGCGGCGGTCGATTCGAGCTGACGGACCAGCTCGTCGGTTTTGGCCGAGACCTCGGTCGGATCAGAGGCCTCCGAAGGCCCGTCGTCGAATTGACCGGGAGCGCCGGCGGCCAGGAAAGCCACCGACGCAAGAGAGACGGCGATGATCAAGACGTGAAACCGCATGATGGGCAAACGGGGGGGGAGAGGAGTGGAATAGTGCCGGGGGACCCAGCGATATCTTAGTCACCGAAAGTCCGATGTGCGCCTCATCCCTTTGCGTTTGGCCGAAGGGGACGCCGCGTCAAACCGCGAATCGTCGTTTGACATCACCATTTGGCGCGAGTCGGCGGGCCCCCACCGATGGGAACACCGCTTCACTTCGCGGTATTGCACTGGGGCCGAACCGCAAGAAAAGACACCAGGCGACGGAGTCCTTTGACAGCCACCATCCCGAGTGGCCAGGCGGCATGCAGCCGCGGATCACTCCTCGCTCGGGGCGTCCGCCATGACCTTTTCCAAATCCTTCCAATTCTGCCACTCAATCGTGCCTTCCTGAGGCACCGGATCGCCCGACTCCCTGACCATCTGATTGAGTTGCTTGGTGCGTTTTTCGACCCGCCGTTGCCACTGTTGATGCAGCTCGTCTTTCGTCCGACCCGACGTCTTGGGGCGATTCTTGTCTTGGACGCGAGCGAGGAACCTGCGATCGATGTCGCGGGTGTAATTGACGTATTCTTCGGCGCTCAATCGTGCCTCATACTCCTGGCTGGTGAGCGTGGCGTGCGCCGACGAAAGGCCCCTCTCCTTGCCCGTCAGAGCTCCCGAGCGAAAGGGCAGGGTGAAGGCCCATGCGATCAGTCCGGTCGAAAACAAGAACGAGCCCAGGATCGCGAACTTCGCAACGTTGCTTCGTGGCAACGGGTGATTGCGATCACTCTTGCGTCGGCCACCGACCTGAACGCCGCTGTCGTGACCGGTCCGGTCACTTTCGCGGCGGTTCAGCTCGGGCGGTTCGCCCGGCGTTGCGTTACTTTTCTCTGGCATGGATGCTTCCCCCGACAGGTTTGGACGTGGACTACTTGGTCAAGATGGTGGGCAAGTTATTGGCGATCTCCTCAAAGATCCGCACGAGATCCTCGCCGGTCGCCGCGTGATAATGCTTTCCGCCGCCGATCGCCGCGACTTCACGCATGTCCTGCTGGTTGGCGCCGTCGCCAAAGGTCACGGTGTGGATCGTCAACAGATAATTGTTGACCAGCGACTGGGCCACGTTTTCGGCCCACGGAGTTTGGTTCTGATTGCCGTCGGTCATCACGACCATCGTCTTTGCCGCGAACGGTCGTGCCCGGCTGTGAATCAAGCCCTCGATGCCTTCTTGCATCCCTTTGCCGATCGCGGTGTTGCCACCGGTATTGAGCTGAGCAACTTTGTCACGAACGATCTGAAGATCCTTTTCCAGCAACGTGTCCAGGGTCGCGCTGCTGGAATAGCTGGCCAGTGAGACCTGTTCTTCTTGGCTGGTCTCATCCAGCACATCCAAGAACGCGTTGACGGCGACTTCAAGATCCTGCCAGGCGTTGGTCGGCGGCTCGCCCTTGTTGAAGTAGTTCTCGTACATGTATTGCTGGTAGGTCACCGAGTCATGGCCGTTGGCATAGGAATAGCGCCAGCGCCCGCCGGACCACCATCGATTCAGTTGACCTTGGCCGGCCGCCCAATCCTTGGCATCGGTCGAGAACGGGTTTTCGTTGTAATCCCAGTCGAAATCGATGTCGTCCATCGACCCCGATCGATCCAAGATCAACGAGATATCGCGGTCCACCTGCATCGCGACCGAGTCGTGTTGCGTTTCAAAATCGTTGGTGCTGAGCAAACCGGGGATGATCAAAGGGACGTTGCCCGACAACGAGTCTTCCAGTCGTTTTCCATGGACACGAACGGCGCTGGCAACCGTTCCGTTGCGAACGGCCGGGGTCGGGATCTTGACGAAGTGATAACGGCTTCCGTCGCCGCCATGTTGCACCGTTTTGCCGAATTCGATTTCGCCGTCGTTGTCGCCCGGACGCAGCCGAAGTGGTTCGCCGTCGACCGTGTTCAGCGCGGCGGTCGCAACGGCGGCATCAACCGCGGCGTCGACGGTTTGCACCTCGCTGAACGCACGACCGGCAGAGCGTGCCGCCGCGTCGGTCGCGATCGACAGCTCCGTACGGGTCAGTTGCATGTGCGCGGCGTTGATTGCAAACGCGGCCAGGATTGCAAGAACGGGCAACACGACCGCGGTCATCGCCATGACCGTCCCGCGACGGTGTTGCGATCGGGCGTGGTTCACGCGTCCTTTTCGAGGAGATTTGACGTTCATGGTGTAGCTCGCGGAAATGGGACGAAAAGGAATGTCAGAGGAGTGGAAAAGGAAGACAAGGGTTACTGTTCGTAGAAACCGTCGTAGCGTTCGGTCCGGATCCGAGCGGTCGATTCGATCGTCGCATTGGGCAAAAACATCGGTGCAAAAAGTGCGATTTCGTCGAAATTGACAGTCACGGTGACCACCACATCGGGCGCGTCCGCATCGAGTGGCTCGACGTTGACCTCGTACCCCGCGTTGGTCATCATCCCCATCACTTCGTCCGCCGCAGCCTCCGCTTCTTCGACCGTCGCCCCGGGCACCATCGCGCGGCGCGCGGCGAAGTAGGCTGCATCTTGTGCCAGGTTTCGGATCATGTTCATCCGAGCGAATTCCATGCAGGTGAAGATCAGCACGAAAAAGATATTGGCGCAAATGGCGAATTCCACGGCAGCCGCTCCGCGTCGACGATTGCCGGTGCGTCGACGTTTCGATCGAGGCTTACATCTGGAACGTGGTTTCATGGCTGGGGTCCGCAGCGGAAATGATGGGGCAAGCAAGCGTTGATTCGGGTGGAGCGGTCAGTTGTTCGGCAGATTCTTGTACTCTTTGCGTAACGTCACATCCGCGGAAAGACTGGTCCCTGAGAACATCACCGAGGGGATCAACAGGTTTCCATCGCAGGGCACGGTGACCGTCGTGGTGACGTTTTCCAGTGTGTCCGCGTCGGCAAAATCCGGCGAACTGAACGTACAGGGATTTCCGTCGTATTGAATGTTCCGCTCGTCCAAGAACTGCTGCACCCTGGCGATCACATCGGCGTTGGTGCGGCCCCGCGCGACACCGCGACGCGCCCCTTCATAGGCCGCCAACTTGATGGACTCTTTCAAGAACAACATCGAACAAAGATCGATGGTTCCGATCGTCAGCGCGATCAGTGCCGGCAGGCAAACGGCGAATTCGACGGTGGCGGCACCACGACGCCTGAATCGGCGGGAGGGACGACACGAATTCGTGTTACGACGCTTGGAAAGAATCATGACGAGAGGCGATGAATTGAGGGAACGAGTGAATTCCGCTGTCGGAACCCTAGCTCGCAATCCTGTCGCAAGACGGACATTTCATCCGTCACCTCTCACAAAATTGACGCAGTTTTTCCGTCACCGGCTAAAGACAATCGGTGCGGCCGGACTCGTTCAATCGCTTGACGGCCTCTCGCACTCGCTCTTCGGCCGATTTGGGCGCCACCAGTGTCGCGTCCTTGGTCTGCACGACGATCAAGTCCTCGACTCCGATCGTAACGATCGTGTGGCCGGGTTCGCCAAAAATGATTGAACCGGTCGTATCGATCCCCAGATGCTCGCCGACGACCGTGTTGCCGTCGGCATCGGCTTCGTGCAACCGTCCCAGCGATTGCCAACTGCCGACGTCATCCCATTGAAACGGAGCCTCGATGACGGCGACGTTGGAATACGATTCCATCACCGCGTAGTCGATCGACGTCCCTTCGATCGCGCAGAATTCTTTTTCAAGGACCTTGTCGTAATCGGGCGAACCGATCGCGTCGGCAATGGTCTGGATGTGCGAATACATCGCCGGCTGGTTGGCCTTGATCGCCTCAAGGATGACTGAAGCCCGCCACAAAAAGATGCCGCTGTTCCAATAGAAGTCACCCGACTGCAGATACCGCGTCGCCGTTTCTTGGTTCGGCTTTTCGCGAAACTGGTCGACCTGATACGCCTTGACCCCGGACGCGCCAGCGTCGGGACCGCCAGATTCGATCGCCGGTCCCCGCTGAATGTAGCCGAAGGATTCGGCCGGATAGGTCGGTTTGATTCCGAAGGTGACGATCCGCTCGGGATCATCGATCACCAACCGTTCGGCCGCCGAGATCGCACTGCAGAATTGCTCGTCCGTCCCGATCACGTGATCCGACGGCATCACCGCCATGATCGCGTCGGGATCCTGGTGAGCAATCAACGCGGCGGCCAATCCGATGCACGGAGCGGTGTCGCGTTTGGCCGGTTCGCCGATCAAGTTTTCCGCCGGGTGCGTCGGCAATTGTTCCGCGATCGGATCGACCAAGATCTTGTTGGTCACGATCAGCTGCCGCTGCGGCGGTACCAGCCCGGCCAGCCGATCGCTGGTCGACTGGATCATCGTCCGTTGCCCGGAAAGGGCCAGCAACTGTTTCGGCCGCAACGTCCGACTCGCCGGCCAGAACCGCGTCCCACTTCCGCCTGCCATGATCACCGCGTACAGCATGTCCGATCTTCTTGAATCGTGTAATGAAGTGTCTTGGGCAAACCTAGCGAATCATTCGGCGAAGGGTAAGCCGTCAAGGCGATTAGGGTTTGGTCGCCCAAAAGTCCAGCACCCGTACTTTGTCCAACACCGGCTTGAGCACCTCCACAAACGCCTGGTGATCGGGATGCGGCAGATACGCTTCTCGCCCCTCTTCGCTGTCGAAGGTGACCAAGAAACAGTGGGTGAATCCGTCGTCGTGCGTTTCCGGGCTGTTGTTGGTCGACCATTCGAACGCGCGAATCGTGTCGATCTTCTCCGGCAGTTCGGCAAATGCTTGTTCAACGTTCTTCACTTCTTCACGCGACGCGGAATCCTTGAACTTGAAGAACACCGCATGCTGCAGCGCTTTCTCCGGTTGCTCCTGTTTCGAATCGCCCCAATAGTCCAACACAAACACGTCCTTCATGTGCGGCCGCAACACATCGCCGAACGCCTTGTGCGCCGGATGGGGCAGGTAGGCTTGACGCCCCGCGTCGTCGGCGAACGTCAGCAAAAAGCAATGCGTCAATCCGTCATCCAAACCCTCGGGGCTGTTGTTGACCCCGTACTGAAAATCGATGATCGAATCGATCTCGGACGGCAGCTCGGCGAACGCATCGACCACGCCCTGAATGTCCGCTTCGCTCGAAGACTCTTTGAACGAAAAGAAGACTGCGTGTCGTAACATGCCGCTGTTGATGTTGTCGGGGTTTTCGGGGTGGACGGTTTTGTCGGCCGATTCGCTCGCCGGTGGGTCGGCCGATTCGCCGTTCGGTTTGTCGGTCTCGGGCTCCGCCGTGGCTGCATCGGCGGCCGCGGCGATTGGCTCGGCCGTCGCCACCGCGTCGGGATCGTCGGGGGCACCGCAACCACAGGCGGCGATCAACAAACAACAGCCGATGACGAAATCAGAACGAAACATCTAGGCAACCTTGTGGGGAAATGGAGAACAGAAAGCAGCATCACGCGTGCGGTGCTTCAATCGTAACACAACCGGCTGCGATTCAGGCAGACTTCTGGACGGCCAAACGCAGCTTTGCCTGCCGTGCCAAGAGCTTTTTCTGATAATTCCCCTGGACGACGTCGACGATGATCAACACGGCCAGCACGAAGTAGAAGGTCGATTTTTGCATCGCTTCGACGTGATAACCGAACAGCTGGATCTTGGCCAAGTGACCGCCTTCGCTGACCAGCATCACACCGACGATGAACAGGATGAACAGCCCCAGCACCTCGTACATCCGATTCTTCTTGAGAAACTCGGCCACGTGATCGGCCAACCAAATCATCAAGATGCCGCTCAAGATGATCGCGGTGGCCATGATGGCGAATGATTTCGTCAGCGCCATCGCGCTCAAAATGGAATCGAAGGAGAACACCAGGTTCATCGTTACGATCAACGAGATTGCCTTGGTGACCGAATTCCCCTTTTCCCCCTTGTCGCCTTCTTCCCCCAGATCCGAGACCGCCAGCAAGTGATAGATCTCTTTGATCGCCGTCCAGAGGATGAATGCGCCGCCGCCGATCACGATCAAACTGTGCCCGGAAAGATGCATTTCCAGCGGATGCGAAATCAGATTCATGAACGGGTCTTCAAGTAACTTGATCAAATTGACGACCACAAACAACAAGATGATCCGGAACACGATCGCCAGACCGATCCCCCACTTCCGCACCATCGACTGTTTCGATTCTTCGACCCGTTTGCTCTCGATCGAGATGTACAACAGGTTGTCGAAGCCGAGCACCGCTTGCAGCACGATCAGCATCCCCAGCGTCAGAACACCGCCGACGGAGAACAAACTCTCTTCGGACGGTTCGGCCAAATCTCCCGCGACCACTTCCGGCGGTGCGGTCTCGGCCAACAACATCAGGGGCTCGGTGAGCATCCCCAACGAAAATGGGGTGCTGAAAATCGAACTGACGGTTGAGCAAAAATCGAATTCGAGCATCGGGTCAGCCAGTCGCTGGGGTGGTTCAGAATTCCCGGCGGGCACAATCCCCGCCGGAGTGGTGACGGGATTATGATGCCATCATCGATTCCACCTCAACCCCGCAGAAAACGCCGGTCACGTCATCGCACGCCGACCGCGAGAGTCAAACGATGAAAAAAAACCCACGTCGACAACTCCTGATCACCGCCGCATCCCTCCTGACGCTTGCCCTGTTCGGTCCAAACGCCGCCCCAGCCGCTGAATCGGAAACGCCAATGACGAAGCAGTATTATGAAGTCCGCACCTACCTGCTGGGCGACAACGGCGACGCCGCAGCGGTCGACCGGTACTTGGAGCACGCCTTGCTGCCGGCATTGGGGCGATTGGACATCGGCCCCGTGGGCGTTTTTTCGCCGGCGGCAAACGACACCAATGACCGCGACAGCATCATCGTCGTGATTCCCGCCCACAGCGCCGAGCAACTTGCCGGCTTGTCGACGCGGCTCCAAAACGACGAACAATACCTCGCCGACGCCAAAACCTACCTGGAACGCGGCCCCCAAGACGCTCCGTTTGCCAGAATCTCCAGCGAACTACTGGTGGCGATGGACTGCATGCCGACGCTGAATGTCCCCGCAGGCACCTTGGACAACAACGATCGCGTCTACGAACTGCGGCTGTACGAAAGCGCCAATGAGCGACTGGGCGATTTGAAAGTCGACATGTTCAACAATGGGGAAGTACCGATCTTTCTCGATTGCGGCATCGCCCCGATCTTCATCGGCCAAGCCGCCATCGGTCCCCAAACCCCAAGCCTGACCTACCTGACGGTCTACCCCAACGATGCGGCACGACTGAAAGCCTGGGACGCCTTCCGCGCCCACCCCGATTGGCAGGTTCTGAAAGACGTCGCCAAGTACAAGGGCACCGTCAGCAAGATCGACAAACACATCCTGACGGCCAAACCGTATTCGCAGATGTAGCGGGCGACGTGCCGGGCCGGGCCGCCGCCACCGTGCAGGGCTGACCGGCTCCGCCGACGAGCCGGCCACTACGCCACCTCACCGCCGTCGCCCCGCAACTTGGCCGAAGGAATGTTGGTCAATTGAAACGTGTTGCGAAGGATCGTTTTGTCTCCACACGTGATTCGCGCATCGAACTCAAACACATTCCCGACGATCTCCGCCAGGTCCACCACGATTCGCAAGGAGTCACCGGGCCGAGCGAAACCGCGGAAACGCGCATGCTTGACCCGCACCAGCACTCCGAGCGCGTACTCGTTGAAGAAGGGATCGTGCGTGTCGAACGATTCCATCGGATTGTACTTGGCGGCGATCAAGATGCCCGCCGATTGCGTGGCCATCTCCTGCATCATTGCCCCCGGCAAGATCGGCGCGCCCGGGAAGTGACCGGTGATGAAAAAGGCGTCGGGTTTGACGAGGGCCCGAGCCGCCACCGACCCGTCGTCGATCGATTCGATGGAGTCGATCAACAGGTAGGGCGGACGATGATGCAGGTAGTCTTCGACGCGATCAAATTGGTGCTGAAAGTATTGCATGGTGCCAGAAATTCGAAGCGGATATGAAACGACCCGATGCACGCTTGGGATCAAGCATGCATCGGGCCATTGTCGGTGACGGTCAGGTGACCGTGTCGTTCAGTCGTAACAGCGGAGCGAATTAGGCAGCCGCGTTCTTCTCTTTGGCTTTCTTCTCTTTGGCATTGCGATAGTCGACCACGTCCCAAACCAGACCGAGCGTTCGGAACAGACGAATCGCTTGCCAGGTAATGTCAAATTCCCACCACTTGTGACCATGCTTGGCCATCCGCGGGTGAGCGTGGTGATTGTTGTGCCAGCCCTCGCCGTAGGCGATGATCGCAACCAGCCAGTTGTTTCGACTGTCGTCGGTCGTTTCGTAGTTCTTGTAGCCCCACATGTGCGACGCACTGTTGACCATCCAAGTCGCGTGCAACACGCCCACCAGTCGGACAAACAGACCCCACACCAGCAACGAGGCGCCGAAGGAGGCACCACCGAAATAGTACCCGACGCCGAACAGGATCGCTCCGCTTGCGATGTGAATCGGCAGGAACAGATAGTCCATGATTCGCATGCCACGAAGTTTGTAGAGATCCGGAGCCCATTTCTGAAGGTACGCTTTGCGATCGCCGTTGTGGGTGTGAAAGGCGAGCCAAAACATGTGGCTCCACCAACTGCCGTCATGCGGCGAATGGGGATCCCCTTCCTGGTCGCTGTGTTTGTGGTGCTTTCGGTGGTCGGCCACCCAATCCAGCGGCGTGCCCTCGCCGGCGAGCGATCCGATCCCGGCCAACACGTATTTGAACCAGGTCTTCGTTTTCATGCCGGAGTGCGTCAACAATCGGTGATAACCCAAACAGATCCCGATGCTGCCGGTCAACCAGTGCAGTCCCAACATGACCGCCAGTCCGGTCCAGGTGAACGTGTACCAGGCAAAGCCGAGCACGACGGCATGGGCCAGCCCCAACCATCCGATGGCCCACCAGGAGATGTTGGCGAAACGCTTGCGATCGTTTGCCGTCTCCACATGCCCCTCAGGCTTGGACTGCTTGACCTCCAGCGTGTTGGGATCGTTCCAAGGTTCAGCTGCATTGGGTTCGAGTGATCCGGCGACCTGTTCCCCGGCGACTTGCTCCAATTCGGGTAACTCGAGCTTGGTTGAATTCTCGGATGGGTTCCGGCGCGATTTCCGCGGTGTCTCTACTACGTTCGCCATATCGACGATTCCTCGATCAGGACGTTGCATTGTGCTGAGCGGCATTCGGTTGCCACTCGGGTCTGGGAAAGTCTAAGGATTTACGGATCCCTGTCTGTCTCGATCGGGGCATTTGAATGTAACGGAGATGTAAAAGATTTGGCTGAACCCCTCCGGTGAGTGTCGCAGCACCGGCGATCCGCATGCGACAAAGCGTCGTCCCAACCGATTCGGGCGTGCGCGCGTCGTGAATTCGCCAGACCGGGGTCACAGCATGGGTGGCGACGCGATGGGTGATCGAAAGGATTGCGCGACGGGATTGCGCGACGGGATTGCGCGACGGGGGGGACAACCGACAGCCGGAAAACTCAACGCAGGGCGATCGACCGGAAGCAAAACGCGGTCGCGGAAGACGATTCAATCGCAGCGGTTGTTTCAAACCGGAGCTCGCCGCAAATCTCGTCCGATGAAACGAGTTACCGGTGAGAGTCTGCTGTTCAGCGGACTCGGCGCGGACGAATAGGAGGGAGGTGCGGTGGGCTCACTGTGGGAGTGAAATCGTCGTCACCGACCACTTGCGATTCGGTTTTCAAACAACGGTCGAGTTTCGCTTTCGAGTGAAACCCGACCGTTTTCTTGTTATCAGGGTCAGCAAGAAAGTGGCGTAAGCTTCCAGCTTGCGTTTAAACGTTGACCGAGCACTAGTGCGCCGGCGGTCTTTTGAACGGGTTTTCGTATCCCGGCGTGTCGCCAAAGCAGATGCCCATCGCCCGGGCGGTCTGAACGGCCGAGCCGGACGGATCGACGGTGCGAATCTGGTCGACCGCCTCGGCAATGGAGACATCGCGGATGTCCGGCGGATCGCTGCACACCATTTGCCCAAATTGACGTTCGGTGATCAGCCGCACCGCATGGGCGCCGTATTCGCTGGCCAAGACACGGTCAAAGGTCGTCGGGCCGCCGCCACGCTGCAGGTGCCCCAGCACGACGAATCGGACATCCTGTTCGATCATCCCCTCCAGACGCTCGGCGACGACCTGGCCGATGCCGCCGAGACGGACCTGTTTGTTTTGCACCCCCGCCCGTTCCTCGACGACCAGATCCCCGGAAGGCAAATGGGCCCCTTCGGCCACGACGACCAGCGTGAAATACTTTTCCAGTGCCCGACGTTCGGCGATTTTCGCAATGATGTTGTCATAGGTCCATTCGATCTCGGGAATCAAAATCACGTCCGCACCGCCGGCGATCCCCCCGTGCAGGGCGATCCAACCGGTGTGCCGCCCCATCACCTCTAACACCATGACCCGCTGGTGGCTTGCGGCGGTCGTGTGCAGCCGATCGAGCGCGTCGGCACAGCACAGCACGGCGCTATTGAACCCGAACGTGAAGGCCGTCGCTTTGAGGTCGTTGTCGATGGTTTTTGGGACCCCGACCACCGGTATTCCCGCTTCGTGAAATTGCAGCGCCGTCGACAGCGACCCGTCTCCGCCGACGACAATCAGCCCCTCGAGTTTCAAGCGTTCGACCGTCTCGGCAACGCGACCGATCAATTGCGGATCCAGCTCGGCGCGGCCACTTTCCCCCACTCGAGCCGCAAACCGACCCTTGTTGGTCGATCCCAGGATGGTGCCCCCCTGAACCAGAATGCCCGCGGTGTTCCGCGGGCTGAGCACTTGATAGCGGATCGGATCGACAAGCCCCTCGAATCCGTCCCGAAACCCGACCACGTCATAACCCAGCCAAAATGCGGTTTTGGTCGTCGCCCGGATCACCGCGTTCAGCCCCGGACAATCGCCGCCGGAGGTCAGAATTCCGATCCGCGGTCGCTCCCCCAGTCGCTCGCGACCGTAGATGTGGATCTCGCCATTTTCAGTGATTTCAACGGACATCCCGCGATTACTCCTGCCTGCCGATCGTTGTCAGAACGCCCCGCCAAAGGGTCCCGGGGCGTTTTCCCCTGCGAAAGTAGACATCGAGGACCGATTCCAATAGCCCAAAATGCAATTCCTGAAGACGATTTCACTTGGTTCTGCGAGGACGCCGATCTATGATGGGGTCGGCAAGAGGAACGATTTGCGATCATCCCCTGGGGAGGTTCGGGCCGCGAATCCAAACGCCTTATTCCTCTGGCCCGGTTTCATCCACCCCAATCGACGCTGCGCGCGGCGTCAGGCGGGGTGTCGAAGGTATCCCCATTTCATGGTCGCATCCGGGCGTTAATCTCATCACCGTTGCGGCTCCAATCGCACAAGGAATTCGAACGTGTCCTATCGCACCCAATCAATCCCTGCCCGTCTCGTTACTCGCCGCATGTTCGCCGGCATGTTGTCACTCGGTGTTGCCTTGAGCGCCGGCCTGGCGTTGGCAGACGCTCCCGCAGCCGACGAAACCGTCCAAGCCGAACTGTTTGCCGCGATCGACGAGGGAAAAATCGACGTCAAATTCATCCCGCTGAACACCACCAGAGCGAACGTCATCGTCAATAACCTGACCGACAAGCCGATGACCCTGCGACTGCCCGCGGCGTTTGCCGGAGTCCCGATCAACCGCCAAGGAATGATGGGTGGTATGGGCGGCATGGGCGGCGGCATGGGTGGCATGGGCGGAGGCGGCATGGGTGGCGGCGGTGGCGGCCAAGCCATGGGTGGCGGCATGGGCGGCGGTATGGGAGGCATGGGCGGCGGCATGGGCGGCATGGGCGGCGGCGGCATGGGAGGCTTCATGCGAATTCCCCCGCAACGTCAACAAAAACTCGCCGTCACCACCGTTTGCCTGGAACACGGACGCCCCGATCCGACGCCCAAAATGGCCTACAAAATTGTCCCCTTGGACTTCGTCACCCAAGACGACCGCGTCCATGTCCTGTGCGAAGCGCTCGGCAATCGCCAAGTCGCTCAAAACACCGCACAAGCCGCAGCCTGGAACTTGATGGACAAGCTGCCCTGGGAAACCCTGGCCGCCAAGAACCGCGTCGAGAGCAAGTACACCGGCAACGTCCGCTGGTTCTCGCCGATCGAGATCCAATCAGCCATCGCCGTCGTTCGTGAAGCCACGCGGATCGCCGAATCGCGCAGCGAAACCGAATCGGAATCCAGTGACTCTCTCTCCAGCGAGTCTCTCTCCAGCGATAGCTGACCGCCCGCACGGCCGAGCGTTTGATCATGCTCGGCGGCCCGTCGGATCACACCAACGGCTGACGAACTCCGGTTCGCCAGCCGTTTTTTTATGTGCCACCCAGTGGGTGCCCCGATTCTGTGCAACCGCCCCGTGCAGTCCCGGCAGCCGGCTTCCCCTCGCCAAATCCGGGATTCGCTGCCCAAGCAACGAAACTGCCCTGGCAAGTGAAAATGTGACGGTTGTATTGAATATCAAGCGGTCGATCTGCCGATAAGCCCCTTTGATGGATGCCCTGTCGTGAACTGTGCGCATGGAGGCGCACTGAAATGGTCATATTTTCGCTCAAGCTCTTCAACAACGTCCGAAAAGCGATTGCGGGACGACGATTCCCGCACCAATTGGCCGGCGGTGTTGCGTTGGGCGTGCTGCTCGGAATCATCCCGCACGGCAACTTGATGGCCCTGATCGTGTTGGCCGCGCTGCTGTGTTTCAAGGTCAACCACGCCCTGATGGGAGTGGTGGCGATCGCGGTTTCCTTCGTGGCCACCCGGCTGGATCCGTACTCGCATCAAGTGGGCGAATACCTGCTGACGCATCCGTCGGGCAGCCAATGGGCGGCCCAGGCTTGGTCGTTACCGGTGGTGCCGTGGACCGACCTGAACAACACCGTGGTGCTGGGCAGCTTTGTGATCGGGTCGCTCTCGGTGCTCCCTCTCTTCGCGATTTGCTTGCCGCTGTTTCGATTGGCCGCCCCAAACGCAGACAGCGCGACAAACAAGGAAACCACCGGCGAACCGGAAACAGCCGACACCGTGACACACACTTCGCCCGCGGCGGACTCGGTGACAGGCCATGACCGCAAAGACGGCGAACACGAACTGCGGTCACCCCGCCGATCGACTGCCGAGGATTCCGAAGACGTCAGAGCCCCCGAGGTCAGAGCCCCCGAGGCGGTGTCCGTGCTGATCGATCAGCAGGATGCAGTGCCGCCGCCACGCTTCGCGCTCCGCAAACGCGACTTGACCGAACCGAGCGCGACCGACCCGACGACGATTCCGATTGACAATGTGCTGGCCAACGAGCCGATCTTTCTTCCGATCGACGCGTCTGAGGACAGCGACGACAGCCCCGCGGCCGATCTCGCCGCGACGAGAGCCGAAAGCAATTTGTCCCACGAGCTCCCCACCAACGAACAAATGGTCTCCGTCGAAACTCGGATCGACGTGATTCGGATGAAGGATTTTCGCGACGACGAAGCGACGCCCGGTGCGTCGGATCGCGACGTCGCAAACCATGAAACCGAGCAACCGATGGACGAAGCACTCAACTATCTGCTTCGTCAATTGCGTCACTCCCAGGAAAGGAAAGCAGCAGGATGATTCGCTGGCGATTTGTTGTAACACGACTGTTGATCGTTTCGGCTGTGCTCGTGCTGTTGGGTCTGGGCCTGGGCCCGGTCGCCCGGTACGTGACGGTCCTTGGATTACAGAGCGCAACGGGCGCGAAAGTGGAGATCGGAACGACGCAAGTCAAACTGTTTCCGCCCACGATTCGCTATGAAGATTTCCGTGTCGCCGACCCCCGCGACGCCAAGGAGATGCGCGACGCATTCCGCGCCGACGCGATCGAACTGGCGCTCGATGGAAACGCGATCTTGCATCGACGTTGGGTTGCCCGCGAAGGCAGCATCACGGGACTGCAAATCGGCGCCAGACGCGACACGAGCGGACACCTTAGCAGCGACGAAGATTTCGAAGCTCCCAGCTTGTCCGACAAGCCAGGGGTCCTCTCCAATCTGCTCGGCAGCATCACCGACCGGCTTGGCGACCAAGCCGAACAAGCCGCCAAGGACTTGGAAACCGTTCGCCGCAGTGAAGCGATCAAGGCACGGTGGAAACGTGAATACGAGGCGCTCGCTAAACGAGCCACTGCGTTGGAACAAAAGGTTCGTGATTTCAAGTCCAACGCGGGTGAAATCGAAAACCCGCTTCGCGACTGGGACAAAATCGGCAAAACGGTCGGACTGGCTGACGAAACACGCGCCGAACTGAAGTCGATCCTGGCGGCACTCGATGCCGTCCCGGCCCAATTCCAAGCCGATGTCGCGTCCTTGCAACAAGCCAAACAAATCGACCTCGATCGTATCGATCAATACGTCCCCGGCAACCTCAACGAATCCCAAAACTTTGGCATCGACTTGATCAGCGAAGCGGTTCAGAACCAAATCGCCACGATCCGTGACTACTGGGAAGGCGGACGCACGCTGGCCAACTACACCATCGTCGCCCCCGAAACCGAACGCGGACGCGGTGTCGATATCGATCTGCTCGGCAGCAAGCGTCAACCGAACATTCTAGTTCGCCGCTGCAAGGTCCAAGGTCTGATGCGTGCCGACGGCAATGCGTACTCGCTGACCGGCACGGTCGAGAATCTGACTCCCGACCCACAACTGCTCGCCGAACCGCTGCGGGCGCAACTCCAACTTGATGGCCCCCAAGTCGTCAACGTCGACTACATTCGCGACCGACGCAATGACTCGGACATCGATCGCTTGACCTTGCACTGGCCACAATCACAAGCTCCCGAGACTCGGCTCGGCGACGATAGCCGCGCGATGGTCAAGGTTAGCGGCGGGAAACGCGAGATCTGGGTGCAAATGCGAAGCGAAGGCGAACAGATCCAAGGGCGTTTCGTCAGTAAACAGACCGGCGTTCGGTTGGATCTCGACGTCGATTCAAGATACGAATCGCTGTCGGCAACCCAAGCCTTACGCGAAAGCCTGGCGGCAGTCGACGCGGTCACCATCGACGCCGGATTCGAAGGCCGATGGGACCACCTGTCGATGAACATGGAAACCAACCTCGGTGACATCCTTCGCGACGCCGCACAGACTGCCATCACACGGCAAGTCGCTGCTTCGAAACAACAGATGAAACAGAAGGTGCAACAGACCTTTGACCAGGAAGAAGCCAAACTGGCCGCCTGGTTCAATCAACAACAGGTGGCCGCCCAGTCGTTGACCGCGAAAGCCGACGGGCTGCTAGAAGACCTCGGCAAAAAACTGCTCGATGGCGTGGACTCCTCCGAAGTCACCATCGGCAGGATGAACGAATTCCTCAACGGTCGGTTCCGATGAAATGGAATCCGATCCCCGAGTCCGCAAGTCACTGCACCAGATCAACAACGACCTTTCGATCGCCTCGATGAGGCTCGAATTGATCACCATCAAACTGCAGCGGGAGCCCGAAAGTCCGCTGCGTGAGGAGTTGCTGCAGTCCTGTGCCGACGCCCTGGACGCGGTCAAACGGGCCGGCCGGACCGCCAATCAAACACTCCACCAGAATCCCTGAACGCTATTCCCGGGATCCGAATCGGCACCACAAACTCCGCCGCATCTGCGTCTCATCCCAGTTTTTGCTAGACTCAACGGCAAATCAGCATCGGTTGCGCTTTTGCGAACGCCAAAGGATCGATTAAAGTGTGGCTGACGAGAAATCCGTCCGAGACATGTCGCCAGCAAGACCGTCAGACGATCTCACCGCGAAGGATGGCAGCAGAACCCAGGGCTGATTCTGGAAAAAGACCCCATAGAGGGACCCTCACAGAACGATTTCACGAGACCTGAATTCTGTGGGCCACTCTCGTTCATCACTCCAACCTTTTGAACAGCCAAGATGCCGCTGATCAGCACGAATCTGGTGAAAGAACTTGTCGCCCCCGATGAAGCCAGTCGCCTGTACATCGTTGATGATGAAACGGAGCTGCTCACAACCCTGGCCGAATCCCTCCGAGAGCTGGGATTCTCCCCCCAGACGTTCGATCGGCCCGAGGATTTGCTTCTGGCCACGTCGGAGAACGAGACCGGCTGCGTCATCACCGACCTGCGGATGCCCGGAATCGGTGGCGTCGAGCTGCTCCGACGCCTCAACCAGCGTGACAGCTGCTTGTCGGTGATCCTGTTGACGGCGTTTGCCGATGTGCCGACCGCCGTCGACGCGATGAAACTCGGTGCCGTCAGTGTCGTCGAAAAACCCTTCGAACTACACGCCCTGGCGGACGAAATCAATGCGGCGATGCGATGCAGCGAACAAGCCTACGCCAGACGCCAAGACCTCCGCTCGGCCAGAGAACGCCTGGACCAACTCACCAACGAAGAGCAGGCCGTGCTGGACCTGGCCATCGAAGGACGCCCCAACCGCGAAATCGCCGAACAGCTGGAAATCAGCCCCCGGACCGTCGATCGCCGGCGACAATCCGCGCTGCGAAAACTCGTCGCCGAGTCGGTCGCCGAATACGCCGTCCTGAAAACCCGCGCCGGCCGGGACTGAATCCCCCCCCCAACCCTTCAGCGCATTGCTCGCAGACTCCCTCCCCGGCAGAGAGGTCGCGCAGGTCTCGGCGTCACCCTGCTGGCAGGAAGGTCGAGCGCAGCAAGCGGGCATACGCACCACGTTGAGCAATCCGTTCATCAACGAAGTTGTAGTCACCCTCCCTCTGGGAGGGTCGCGGAGGAGTTTGCGACGACGCGGGGAGGGTTACCTGGGATGTCTAGACACCAATGCCCAGGGGAAGAGTGACGAAAACTCCATAAACAGACGTGAGTTTCCCGCCGTCTGGCGGATTCCCGACTCCAGCCGACACAGAGGGTGACAATTCACCCACTCCAGGCCATTTGCCAACCACCCTTAATGGTGTGCCTGCGCAGTCGGTTCAAATTACCGAAAAAAGTCGGCGAGCAAGCTCCTGGACTTAACTCGTCATCGCTCAACGAGTTACCGTCACGGTGCTGCATTGGCGTTCTCAAAACTCCAGAATCTGCGGTTGACCACACCGTCTGGCTGCGTACTCTTAGGCTACTGATTGGGTTGAATCGCCGCAGCTCTGGTGGCCGCTGGAAATCCACTCCCGGAACGTAAACCATTGCTATCTATTGGTTTGCGGAAAAAGGAGGTCCTGGGAAACCACTCCGGCACCGCGCCGTCGATTCGATCTCCTATCTTCCGCGAGTTCGCCTCGCGTGGGGTTCACGCGGTCAGCTTGCGGCCACGGGCTGACGATCGTTGATGGCACGGAGTCCTCCGCTACAGTCATCTCCGAAAACCTCACGGACCGGGTACACGAAGTGCCCGGTCGCGAACGCTCGCGAAGGTAGACCTTCTATCTCCGCTCGGCCACACGCAGTTTTGCGCTGCGGGATCTCGCGTTGACCGCCACCTCTTCCTCGCTCGGCCGCAACGGTTTCTTGGTCAACACATTCCAGCGGTCGTCATCACGGAACGCATTCTTAACGATCCGGTCCTCCAGCGAGTGAAAACTGATCACGGCAAGACGCCCCCCCGACGACAGCCACTGGGGCGCCTGCTCAAGCGTCCGTGACAGGATTTCCAATTCACCATTGACGGCGATTCGCAATGCCTGGAACGTCCGCGTTGCGGGATGAATGTCGTGATGCTTGCCACGTGGGACACAACGACGACAGATTTCGACCAGTTCCGCGACGGTGTGCACGGGCTCGCGACGTTTGCCGCGCGCGACAATCTCGCGTGCAATCCGCCGGCTAAACCGCTCTTCGCCAAACTGGTAGATCGCATCGGCAATCGCCTTCTCACTGTTCCGGGCCAGCCATTGACTGGCCGGAATCCCGTTCTCCGGATCGAACCGCAAATCGAGCGGACCGTCGTGCTGAAAACTGAATCCACGATCCCGGTCGGCCAACTGATCACTCGACAGACCGAGGTCCAACACCATCGCATCGGCGTGTTCCAACCCGCTGGCCTCGAGCGCCCGGGCAGCCTGCTCGTAACTGCCCAAAAACACCGACAAGCGATCGACCGGGGGCTCGGATTCGACGCGAGCGAGCACCGCGGGATCGCGATCAAGCCCGATCACCAGCCCCTCTTCGCCGACCACATCCAACAACAGACGCGAATGACCGCCGGCCCCATAGGTCCCATCGATCACGACCTTCGGGGAACATTCACTCAACCAATGAACGATCTCATCGGGCATCACCGAGACATGGCAGGGGCGATTGTCGTTTTGCTCAGTCACGCGTGTCAGGCCGAGGGAAGAGGTTTGTTTTGTACGACGGGCCGATAGCCTTGTTTCCGGGCTCTGCCCTACGCCGTGAACGACTTTTTTAGCGGTAGGGCGCGAGCCCTCCGGTGTGTTGGCAACGATGTGGAACCGGAGGGCTTGCGCCCTGCCGCTAAAACCTCGTCAAACACAGGAAATAAATCGTTCACGGCGTAGGGCTCCGCCTGGGAACACACGGTTTGGAAGGCTCCGCCTTCCGAGTGCACCGGCAGAGCCGGCGGCCACCCGTCACGCACAGCGTGACCTACTTGTTGACCGAACAGTGCAGGGCGGCTTCCATGTTGTCGGCGACTTCCTTCAACCGCGCCGCATCTCCGCCGCCGACTTCGGCCGCGCACCAACCCTTGAAACCGATCTCCCGCAGCGCCGCTTCGACGGCCGGCCAATCGACATCTCCCTCGGTGATCTTGGTGAACTTGTTCTCCGCTCTCGAAAAGCCTTTGATGTCCAGTTTCTTGATTCGCGGCCCAAGCTCCCTGACCCACTGGGCCACGTCGCCATATTTCCAGTGGTTGCCGAGGTCGAACTGCAACCCGACCAGGGGTGAATCGAATTGGTCGATGTACTCGGCCAGCGGTTCGACCGACTGATCGCTTCCGCCCTCGTGGTCATACAAAAAATGGTTCCAAACGTTTTCGACCAGGATCGCGATGTTGTGCTTTTCGGCGGTCGGCAACGCGGCACGGATGTTGTCGCTCGATCGCTGGTAAACCTCTTCATGCGTGCCGTCTTTTCCGTGACCGACGACCAACAGACAAGAATCACCGCCCACCGCAGCGGTCTCTTCGATGCCACGCTTCAGATTGTCCAGTGCCTTCGCGCGGACCTCCGGGTCGGGATCGCTGTGGCGAATGTTCCAATGCGTGCCGCCCACGCTGCCATCGACGATCAATCCCGACGCCTTGGACGCTTTGTTGACTTCGTCGACATTGATACCGGGAACGTTAACTTCGACGCCTTCAAACCCGGCCTCTTTGGCCGCCCGAAATTTTTCCTCAAGCGAACCCTTGACTCCGATCATCCCGATTTTGAGCGTCTTGCGAAGCCAATCGTGTCCGTCGCCGGATTCGGCAAACAGCGGCGTTGTTCGCATCGCCGCGGAAAGCCCGGCAACACCGAGCGTGCCCATGGCTTGAAGTACAGTTCGTCGTCGCATGTCGAATCTCCTCGTCGTGTATGGGGGCGTCTAGGCGAATCAGTGGGATAGGCTTTCAGCCTGTCGATGCGGAAACGACGAGCCTGGAAGCCTATCCCACGTCATCTCCACGGATTGCTTTTTCGATTCTACTCGGCTTTCTTGGCCAGGCTACGCAAATGCAGTTCGGTCAACTGATCTTGATCGACCGACCCGGGAGCCTCGGTCATCAAGTCCGACGCCTTTTGCGTCTTGGGAAACGCGATCACTTCGCGAATGTTCTCCAAACCGGCCAGCAGCATGACCCAGCGATCGACGCCCAAGGCGATCCCGCCGTGGGGCGGTGCACCGAACCGGAGCGCGTTGAGCAGGAACCCGAAACGATCCTCAGCGGTCGCCTCATCGATCCCCAACAACTCAAACACTTTCGATTGCGTTTGCTGGTCGTGAATCCGAATCGTGCCGCCGCCGGCTTCGCTGCCGTTGATGACCAAGTCGTACGCTTGGGCGCGACAGGCCCGCGGATCGCTGTCCAGTTTTTCCAGGTCGCTTTTCAGGGGAGCGGTGAAGGGGTGGTGCATCGCCACCCATCGGCCCGATTCCTCGTCACGTTCGAACATCGGAAACTCGGTGATCCAACTGCAATGGAGCTGATCGGCATCGTAGAGCTTGAGCTCCGCACCGAGCCGTTTTCGCAGTGCATACAGGCCCTTGCAGGTGACTTCCCAACGATCGGCCAGGAACATCAACAAGTCACCGGGCTCGCCAGCCATCAAGGTCTTGATCTCGGCCAGGTGTTCGGCATCAAAGTTCTTCGCCACCGGACTCCACAGCGAACCGTCTTCTTCGACGCGGAACCAGGCAAGCCCTTTGGCGCCGAAGTCCTTGACGAATTCGGTCAGCTCGTCGATCTGGCGACGGGAGTACTTTTCGGCGGCCCCTTCGGCGCGGATGCCACGGACGAAGTTGCCGGCATCGGCGGTCGCCCGGAACACGCGAAACTCGGTCTTCTTGGCGACGGACGTCACGTCGACGATTTCCATGCCGAATCGCAGGTCGGGCGCGTCGTGGCCGAACCGCCGCATCGCCTCGTCATAGGTCATCCGTGGTAGCGGCAATTTGATTTCTTTGCCGAGGACATTCTTGGCCGTTTGAGCGACCAAGCCGTCGATCAATCCCATGATGTCGTCGGCATCGACGAAGGACATTTCCAGGTCCAACTGGGTGAATTCGGGCTGGCGGTCGGCACGCAAGTCTTCATCGCGGAAACACTTTGCGACTTGAACGTAGCGATCGAACCCGGCGACCATCAAGATTTGCTTGTACAGCTGCGGGGACTGTGGCAACGCGTAAAAGCTGCCGGGGTGCACGCGGCTGGGGACCAAGTAATCGCGTGCGCCTTCGGGCGTGCTGCGTCCCAAAATCGGTGTCTCGACATCGATGAAATCATGCTCGGCAAAGTAATCGCGCATCTCCTTGATGATCGTGCTGCGAAGCACCATCGCCCGCAGCATTTCCGGCCGTCGCAAATCCAGAAAACGGTACTTCAGCCGCAGGTCTTCACCGGGAAGATCGGCTTGGCCGGGCGTGAACGGAGGCGTCTGACAGGCGTTGAGGATTTCCAGTTCGGGACAACGCACTTCGATCGCACCGGTCGCCAGCTTGTCGTTGGTCTTGCCTTCCAAGCGGTTGGCCACTTTGCCACGGACCAGGATGACGCTTTCGGCCGGGACGTGTCCCGCCGCATCGATCTGAGCCTGATCCGCCTCGGGTGGACCGATCACGACCTGGGTCAATCCATATCGGTCGCGCAAATCGATGAACACCGCGCCGCCGTGATCGCGTTTATTCTCAACCCACCCACAAAGAGTGACTTCGGTTCCGACGTGTTCTTTGCGGAGCTCTCCGCAGTTGTGGGTGCGTAGCACGGATCTTGACTAATTCGGGGGAAGGAAAAGGGGATCAAAACGGCCGCTGGGGGCGGATTCTAAACTGTGGCGACCGAATTGCTTAGGGGCCCCAGGGCGGCTGGTAAAAATCCAACAAAAAACGCCCCGAATCCAGCTGGAATCGGGGCGTTGAACGCGAATTCTAAAGTCCGGCCGACCGGATCAATACTCGGCAGGACCGGTCTGGGCGATCTCCTCGGCTTTCTCCGGCGGCACCTGCTTGGGTGCCTTGAATCCGAACAACAAGATCAAATACAGGACCGCCATCGTTGCCGGAACCAAGGCCGTTACTCGAATCGCCATCCGGCTCCCGTGCAGCGTCGCTTCGGCGACCGGCTCGGCATCCACCGACGCGTACTCCTTGTTCTCTTGCCACCATTTGTACTGCGCCCGCAACCCCTTGAACTCTTCTTCTTCGATGCGATCGCCGGCGATCTCGACGTCCGACATGATCGACTCGCCATTGTCGGCAAGCATCCCCGCCTTGGCACCGTCGATCCCGGTGATCGGAGGGAACACCAAGAACTGGTTTTCGTTGGGCGCTTTGACGCGCTGGAACGTTTCCGGCGCCTGCTCCTGGATGTACTGCGATGCAAAGTAATCCTGCTTGTAACCGATCCCCGGACCGCCGAGTGAACCGGCCGACGTCATCCCGACAAATCCCATCAGGGCCATCGCGACGGTCGCACTTTGCGGGAACCGCTCCCCAACGACACCCAACATCGTGGGCCACAAGAACGTCTTGCCCAACGCGTAAACCGTGGCGGCGAAGAACATGAACGGCACGCTGTCGCCGATGCTGATCAGATAAAGCCCAACGGCACCGGTACAGGCACTGATCAACAACAATCCCAACGACGAAATCTTGTGCACGATCGGCCCGGCAAAGAAACGCAGCCCGGTCATCAGCAAGGACGTGTAAATGAACAGCGCCGTTCCCAGGAAGGCACTCTTGAGAATGCCGCCGGTGATCTTGTTGATCCAACTGTCGGTCCCCAATTCCACGTACCCGACACAGGCGTGAGCGATCAACAGAATCACAAAGAACGGACCGATCAGCTTGGCAAACATCCCGCCGTAAGAAATCGAACCCTGCTGGGCATCGGTCTGCGGAAACGGCTCCTTGACGGAGATGAAACCGTACATCGCCACCGGGATCAAATACGTCGCCAACAGGATCTCCCAACCCACGTAATCCTTCAGGAACACGATCAGGCCTCCGAGCACGAGCCCGGCCGGCCATCCGGCGTGCAGAATGTTCAAGTAGTGCGTCTTCTGTTCCGGGTAGATCGCAGCGGTCAACGGATTGATGACCGCCTCACAAATCCCGTTGCCGACTGCAAAAATGAACGCCGACCAGAACAAGATGTTGTAGACCGCGTCCTTGCCCGCCGCATTAAACACCGGCGTCGCCGAAAACAGCATGACCGCTGAGATCAAATGGCAAGCCATTGCGATGACCAACAGCGTCTTGTACCCGACAAAGTCGACCAGCAAGCCCGCGAACAGAATCACCAGACCAAACCCCAGCAACCCTCCACCGGTGATCTGGCCAAGCTCGGTCATCGTGAACCCGTACTGCTTTGACCATACATCCAACAGCCCGGCCCGGACTGCAAATCCGATCCCTGCGGCAATCAGGGTCAGAAACCCTGCGGTGAGAAGCTTTTTCCGGTTTTCCATCGTCAATATCTATACGGGGGGAGGAGAGAATTGGAAGGCGGTCGAGATGCTGCCACTACTGGCCAGCCAAGTCAAGCAATTACGACGTTAAATGACCGAATGCCAAACGTAATCCCCGCGGCCCCCCGTCGCCACTAGCACCCCCGCTATACTCCCCGCAGAAGTCAAAATTTGTGCGAAAAGACGCGTCCACCGTTGGTGTCCAGGCTTCAGCCGCTTCCCCACCGTTGGTGTCCAGGCTTCAGCCGCCTCCCCGCCGTTGGTGGCTAAAGCCCAATACC
>NZ_JANZKV010000162.1:47841-48439 GCF_025060895.1 Stieleria sedimenti
TAAAGCCTGCACACCAACGAATCCCGCCCACCTTTCGCCGCTCACCTTGACTTTCTGACCAATCTGTAACAATCCTTCAAGTTTCTCACCCCACCTCAACGCGAGTTCCCCATGCGACTGATCCTCTCTGCCGTCCTCTGCCTCGGAGCCCTGACCGCGATGTCCCACGCCGACAAAGCCGCCAACGGCGAACACAAACACGACCACGAATGCGCCCTCGATTTCAAGATGAAGGATATCGACGGCAAACAAGTCGACTTGGAAGATTACGAAGGAAACGTCGTCCTGATCGTCAACACCGCCAGCCAGTGTGGCTTGACGCCACAATATGCGGGTCTGGAAGAGCTGTATGGCAAATACAAACAAAAAGGCTTCGTCGTCCTCGGGTTCCCGTGCAACCAATTCGGCAGCCAAGAGCCCGGCACCGAGGCAGAAATCAAGCAATTCTGCAACTCACGCTACAACGTGTCCTTCCCCATGTTCAGCAAGATCAATGTCAACGGCGACGACGCCACGCCGTTGTACAAGTACCTGACCAGCAAGGACGTCAAACCGGCCGGGAAAGGAAACATCAGCTGGAACTTTGAAAAATTCCTGA